>CAMOYS010000001.1 GCA_946630435.1 uncultured Caryophanales bacterium
GGTCGTAAGACCCTTGAATATCGAATAACAAAATATAAGGAATCTGAATAAAATAAGGGACTTCCTATATATTTTTTTGATAAATTGTCCCAAAAAAAGACGAGCGCTTGGCTCGCCTTTTAAGTTGAATTAGACTATAAAGCTTTATATTGAACAAGGATTGAACGAATTCTAACAACAGCATTAGTTATCTCGTCTGTTTCGCCTTTAACTGTTAACTGGATTGATGGAGCGTTAACAACTTTAAGTTCATCACTTGCTAAGCCTTCAAAATGGCCTACTGTGTCACCTTCATTTGGAGAATAAGTAATCTTAATACGATAGAGGTTATATGAACTTTGTAAATCATCATTTATCTTGATTTCAAGATAACCATTATCAACTTTATCTGCCGCAGCGGTCTTTTGGACGATGGACCAAGTGTTATTTGGTTCGCTATATTTTCCAGTTCCAGATCCGACTGCTTTTAAGGAAACAAAATCATCCATAATGCCTGTCTTATTAGAAGTGTTTCCGGTTCCCCAATTATTTAAATCATGGAGTTGTTGCGGAGTTTTTACGACTGTCTTAATACCAGCAACATCAACATTTAAAATAGTTTCTTTATCAACGCCTTTATAAGTAACCACTAAGGAATACTCTCCGTTAATTGGGAATTTTTCATTAACATTAATTTCTACTTTTTTAGAATCATAAACTTTATAAGTATATTTGTTCTTTAATAAAGTAAGTTCAGCATTGTTAGTGAATTTAGCATTAACTACTAAGTTATTATCACTAGCATAAACATTATCCATCGTGTAGAATTCGGCCATTGAATCGCTAACGGTTAATTCTTTTACTTCTAAAGAAGTATCAATTGCTTTTTCAGTAAGAATAATGTTCGCGTATGAAGTTCCACCAAATGATGCGGAAGAATATTTTATACCAACTAAAATCCCAGTAACATCTAACGCAACTCTATTATGTTTATCAGTATTTTCAAACTCGCTTAAATAATCATCATCAAAAGCAGTAATTGAAAGAGCTAGTTCAGTGTCACCTGGAAGATATTCGCCATTATAGTAAGTAGTGTCACCAGATGTGGATGCGTAACAAATTTCGCCTTTAATAGTTACCATCTTTCCAACCTTACCATCGTAATCATCTAATGAAGTAATTTCGGTAGGGGTGTAATCAAATTCGGCAATATCACCAGTCGTTGGGGAAAAAGTCATAGTTTCTTTTTCTAACTGATGGACACCATTATATAAAACGGTATTACCTTCGAAAAGATACTTATCATCAACTTTGAAAGTGTGATTATATCCAGCATAAACATTTAATGAGCCAGTGCCATCATAAATGATTGCCATAGTTTTATTAATTGCGATAACTCTTGCTTTAAGTTCAACTGGGACTCCATGGTCCATTCGATTGACTTCTGCAATGGTTTTTATAACTTCTTGAATATCTTTGCTCTCGCTTGAAGTCGTGGATGGAGTCTCACTTGTGGTCGTGGAAACTGGCTCATTTCCTCCTCCACATGAAACTAAAGATAACGCTATAAAAGGAAGAAATATAAGTTTATTAGCTTTCATAAATTAAAAACTCCTATAGGCTAATTTTATATTATGGATTTTATAATCTCAAATATAAAAGGCTTAAGGAGTTAATAATAATTTATTTGCTTTCTTCTACACTTTGTTTTTCTTCAACAAATGTTTTTGCTAATTCCTCTTTCATTTTCTCTAAGAAATTATTTTTGGCTAAATTGTAAACAATTTCGACTGATTTACGGACTGAAACTCTTTTAGCGTTTCCATGAGCTTTAACAACTAGTTTTCTTAAACCAATTAATAAAGCCCCTCCATAATTATTTGGATCCATGAAGTCTTTTATTTCATATATATCTTTTTTAAGTATTAACGCACCCATCTTATTCTTAAACGATTTAGTGAATGTTCTTTTTAATAATTTAAGAAGTTCAATAGCGGTGCCTTCAGTTGATTTGATTAAGACATTCCCCGCAAATCCATCCGAGACAACTAAATCATAATCTCCGGTAAGTAAATCGCGACTTTCCATATTGCCAACAAAGTTGATGGACTTACATTCTTTAAGTAATGGGTAGACTTCCTTTCTTAAATTATCACCTTTAATTTCTTCTGTCCCGATATTTAAAAGCGCTACTCTAGGATTATCTTTATTAAAGCAACACTTTAAATATAATGATCCCATCTCAGCAAATTGAAGGAGTTCTTCTTTAGAACAATCAACATTCGCTCCTGAATCGCAAACCGCAACAATATCGTTATTCATTGTTGGCATAATAGGAATGCAAGCTGGACGGATAACATTATCTAACTTTTTAATTTTGATAGTGGAACCCACAAGTAAAGCACCTGTAGAGGCTAATGATACCATACCAGCATAGCTTTCATCATCTTTTAAAGTTTCTATAGCTCTCATCAAAGATGAGTCTTTCTTACGAAATGTCGCTAAAGTAGGGACCTCATTACAAGAAATTACTTCTTTAGCGTCTAATATTTCTAGTCTATTTTTATCGTATGTTTCTTTTTCTAATATAGGATTAATAATGTCTTTATCACCAGTAAGTAAAATGAATAAATCTTCATGCAAATTTAAGGCTTCAATAGCCCCTAAAATATTTTCAGTTGGGGAGTGGTCTCCACCAAAACAATCAACAATAACTTTAATCATAATTAAAACTTCCTAGAGTGTTTACAATCTCAATAACTATTGTGTAATATTTAAGACAGTATGTGAATAAAAATATTTGCGTTACTTAGAATAAAAATATTAAGGAGTTAATAAATGTATCAATTATTTATTGATAGTGATTGCGATATCACTTTAGAAGAAGCTAATGAGTATGGTGCGAAGTTTATTTCAATGCCATACATCGAAGATGATAAAGAAATTTACCCATATGAAACATGGAAAGAATTCGATTCCCATAGCTTCTATCAAAGATTAAGAGAAGGAAAGATGGCCACAACATGTGCTATTTCTCCAGAAGCTTATAAAGAAAAATTTAGAGCAGAATTTGCCAAAGGCAATGACATCTTATACGCTCATTTTTCCACTATAATGTCCGCTACATTTAATGCGATGAGACTTGCCTTAGAAGAACTTAAAGAAGAGTTCCCAGAACGCAAGTTCTATGAAATAGACGCTAAAGGAATTACTATCGGTGCTAGATCACTTGTTTTAGAAGTAATGAAACTTTATAAAGCGGGTAAATCAGTTGAAGAATTACTTAAGTTTGCTGATGATGAAGTTCAACATTTCGCCGTTTATTTCTTTGCGGATAACTTAAAATTCTTTAAAAGAAGTGGCAGAGTAACTGGCTTTAAAGCTTTAATGGGCAACCTTGTTGGTGTTAAACCAATTATCTATATGGACGAAGAGGGCAAAATGGTTAATATTGGCAGAGCCAAAGGAAGACAAAACGCTCTTCAAACATTACTTGATAAAGTGATTGAACTCGAAGAAGATATTCGTAAATATCCAGTCGTTATTGCTCACACTGATAATGAAGAATTAGCAAATGAATTAGGCAAGATGGTTAAAGCTCATTTCGGTGAAGATTTGCTCATTACATATAATGTCGTTAATCCAACCGCTGGTGCTCACTGTGGTCCAGATACAATTGGCATTAGCTTCCATGCTAAGCATCGTTAATTATTTAATAGGTTCTAACATATTTGGAAAAAATATTCCAAAAGAGGAGATTTCTGATAGGGTTATCTATCGAAATCTTTTCTTTTTAGTCAATTAAGCAAGAAAACAATATATATTCTTATTAAATATAAATATATTTGTGTTACAATATTTGCGTTATGGCACCGATAGAAACTTCAAAAGACTATCATCTTCATTCCTTTGATGAATTAAAGGAGAAGTACTATATCTACATTCACGAGCAAAAATCTCGTGATGAAATTTTAAAAGCGTATAATTACGCTTGCGAAAAACATAAAGATCAATATCGTAAAAGTGGTGAACCTTATATTCATCATTTAATTGAAGTTGCCTATATCCTTGCTGAACTTCATGCTGGTCCAGCAACTATTGTTGCAGGTTTACTCCATGATGTAGTGGAAGACACCAACACATCTTTAGATGAAATCGAAGAAAACTTCGGTGAAGATGTTCGTAAAATTGTTGATGCTTTAACAAAGATTCAAAGAATGAAACTTTCTCATCGTAAAGAGGAAGACTTCGCTGCGGAAGATCACCGCAAGATTTTCTTAGGTATGGCTCGCGATATCCGTGTCATTATTATTAAACTTGCGGATAGACTCCATAATATGAGAACTCTTTCTTCTTTGTCTAAAGAAAGACAACATGCTTTAGCTAAAGAAACATTAGAAGTCTTTGTTCCAATCGCTGACCGTCTAGGTATTAATAAAATTAAATCTGAACTTGAAGATATATCTTTATCATACCTTGAACCTGAAAAATATAATGAGGTTGTTCGTTTGTTAAACGAAAACACTACAAATAGAGCTAAATCACTCGAAGCGTTACAAAAAAGAATCGCTGATATTTTATTCGAGCATAATATCCCATTCACAATTTCTTCTAGAATCAAATCAATCAACTCTTTATACCGCAAAATGTATAACAAGAATTATTCTTTCGACGAAATCTATGACGTTTTAGCGCTTCGTATTATTACTGAAACTGAATTACAATGCTATGAGATTTTGGGTATTATCCACGCTACTTATAAGCCAATCCCTGGTCGCTTTAAAGACTATATTGCAATGCCTAAACCGAATATGTATCAATCTCTTCATACTTCCATTATCGCTGGTGATGGAAACGTTTATGAAGTGCAAATAAGAACTAAAGAAATGGATGAAATCGCCGAAGGCGGTGTTGCGGCTCACTGGGCTTATAAAGAAGGCACAAACTATAACCCTAAGGCTGAACAAAAAGAAATTGAAAACAAATTACATTGGCTTAAAGATTTAGCCTATTTTGATACAACTGGTGAAGCTAAAGATTATATGGAATCAATTTCCCATGATATTTTTGAAGCTAATGTTTATGTCTTTACTCCAATGGGCAAAGTTATTGATCTTCCAAGTGGTGCTACTCCATTAGATTTTGCTTATAAAATTCATACCAGAGTAGGGGAACAAGCTGTTGGTGCAATTGTAAACGGCACAATGGTCCCACTTAATACACCTTTAAAAACTGGTGATGTTGTTGAAATTAAAACTTCCAAGACTTCTCCAGGCCCAAATGAAGGCTGGCTCAAGATTGCTACCACTGCGATGGCCTTGGGCCATATTCGTAAAGCAATCGCTAAGAAGAATGCGGAATTTGTTAAAGATGAAAAGATTTCTAAAGGCCGTATGGCGACTGTTGAATTCCTTAAAGGATTTGATGTTCCAGAAGCAGAAGTTGATAAATTATTAACTAATCAAGCACTCTTCGATAATTTTGGAGTTGAAAGTTTAGATGAACTTTATGTTAAAGTTTCAAATAAGAATCCAACCCCAGCGACAATTGTGGATTTCTTAAAACTTAAACCTAAGAAAGTTATCAACTTACAAAAAGTTAGAAAAGATGATGACCATTCTCCAGTTTATGTTGGTAATGCTGGTCGTATTATGATTAACCTTGGAAGTTGCTGCACGCCAATACCTGGGGATGAAATAGTGGGCTATATTACCAAAGGTAAAGGCGTCACAGTTCACCGTAAAGATTGCCCAAATATCAAAGATCAAAAGAGATTAATTGATGTATATTGGAAAGATCAAGATAGCCTTCAAACTTATCCAGTTGACCTTCGTATTGAAGCGGATGACCGTCCAAACTTACTTGCAGATGTTATCTCCATGTTTAACCAAAAGAAAGCACCTTGTACAGCGATTAACGCTGTGTTCCACCCATCTACTTTAATGTCAACAATTACTGCGACAATCTATGTTAAAAACGCTGAGATTTTACATGATGTTATGGATGCGGTGAAGAACGTTCAAAGTGTCTACACAATTGAAAGAATTATTCACTAAAAATGATTAAAATATTATTCCTTTGCCACGGCAATATTTGCCGTTCTGTTGCTGCGGAAGTAGTGGCACTTAACTATGTTAAAACTAAAAACTTAGAAGATAAATTTCTCTTTCTTTCACGTGGCTTAAGTAACGAAGAATATGGTAACGATATCTATCCTCCAATGAAGGATGAATTAAGAGCAAACGGCTATATTTTTAAACGACATTTCGCCCAAAAAGTAAGCGAAGAAGAGATGAATGAATTTGATTATATTTTCTACATGGATGGTAGCAACTTTAATCTTCTTAAGTGGCACTTTCCTGAATATCTTGATAAATGCCACCCACTTACATATTACTTAGATAACTCACCGATTGAAGACCCTTGGTACACCGATCGATTTACCTTCGTTTTAGATAAAATTATTAAGGCTACGGAAGCAATAATTGATAATTTAAAATAACGCAAAAAAATTCAAAAAATATATAGGAACTCAACTATTTGGGAAAAATTGTCCCAAATTTTTGTTTATGGAGCATCCCTCTATTGAAGTTATAGATTAAAATATCTATAATATTTATGCTTATTAGAAGGAGTTTTTCTATGGAAATCAACCCAGTAAAAGGAACACATGACATCTACCTTGAAGAAGCTGATATCTACCACGATATTGAAAAGTGCTTTAGCGAAGTTGCCATGGTTTACAATTATCACGAGATACGCACTCCTATTATTGAACACACTAATCTTTTCGCACGCTCAGCTGGCGAAGATAGCGATATTGTTAATAAAGAAATGTACACCTTCCTTGATAAAGGAGGTAGAAGTATCACCTTACGCCCAGAAATGACTGCTGGCGTCCTTCGTTCGATCGTTTCGAACAAACTTTACATCGCAAAAGAAATGCCAGTTCGTTTCTTCTATAGTGGACCATGCTTCCGCTACGAAAGACCACAAGCTGGCCGTTATCGTCAATTCCATCAATTTGGTATTGAAACATTAGGAGTTAATACTCCTTATAACGATGTTGAAGTTATTTTAATGGCTAAACAAATGCTAAGCATGATTCGTCTTGATAATGTTACCGTTAAAATTAACTCACTTGGAAATGAAGAAACAAGAAAGAATTATCGCGCGGCTTTAAGAGAATATTTTGGTGGTCATATTGAAAATATGTGTGAAGACTGTAAACGCAGATACGAATTAAATCCACTTCGTATTTTAGACTGCAAAGTCCCAACTGATCGCCCAATTATTGAAAAAGCCCCAGTTATTACTGACTTTTTAACTCCTGAAGATAAAGAATGGCTTAACACCGTTCGCGATATGTTATCTGATTTAGGCGTTGAAACTGTTTTAGATACTCACTTAGTGAGAGGTCTTGATTATTATACTGGCGTTGTCTTTGAGATTGCTTCTAACTATAAAGAAGCTCCAGACTTTGGTGCCTTAGGTGGTGGTGGACATTACGCTCACTTACTTAAAGAACTCGGTGGTCCTGATTTAGAAGGTGCTGGTTTCTCTTTTGGTCTTGAAAGAGTGGCAAGCCTTTGTCAAATCATCTTTAAAGAAGAAATTGAAAAATATCAAGAATCACTCGACTTCTATGTTGTTGGTTTGAATGATGAAAATATTCAAAACAACTTTAAACTCATCACTTCTTTAAGATTAGAAGGCTTTATCAGTGACATGAATTACGAAGTAAAATCAATGAAATCAATCTTTAAATACGCTTCTAAGATTGGTTCTAAATTCGTTATTATCGCTGGTGATGATGAAATGAATAAAGGTATTGTAAGAGTGAAAAATATGCTCACTGAAGAACAATATGATGTTCCTTATGATGATCAATTATTCGCTAAATTACATGACTTAATGAAAGAATATTACGAAAAACGCTTCAATGATAATAGTGAAGTTGAAGAAGAAAGTGGAGATATAAATTAATATGGAAAGAACATGTTATAATGCCGAACTTTCTAAAGAAAACGTTGGTCAAAACGTCTCTTTAGTGGGTTGGGTAAGTAAGAAAAGAGATTTAGGGGCTTTTAAATTTATTGACCTCCGTGATAGAAGTGGCATCGTCCAACTTTTTATCCCAGAAGGTTTAGAAATTCCTGATGTCCGTAACGAATACGTTATCGGTGTTAAAGGAACTGTTAGAGCTAAAGAAGTCGCTAACAAGAATTTAAAGACTGGCGAAATCGAAGTGGTGGTCTCTTCTTTAGAAGTTTTCTCTAAAGCTAAAACCACACCTTTAATCATCGCTGATGATACTGACGCTCTTGAAGACGTTAGACTCAAATATCGTTATCTAGATTTAAGACGTCCAATCATGCAATCTTATCTTAAAAAGAGAGCTAAAATCGTTAAAGCCGCTCATGAATACTTCGATGAAAACGGCTTTATTGAAGTGGAAACTCCTTGCTTAATCCTTTCCACGCCTGAAGGTGCACGTGACTATATCGTTCCTTCTCGTGTCAATAAAGGTAGCTTCTACGCCTTGCCTCAATCTCCTCAACTCTTTAAGCAACTCTTAATGATCGGTGGTATGGAAAGATACTATCAAATCGCTCGTTGCTTTAGAGATGAAGACTTAAGACAAGATAGACAACCAGAATTCACTCAAATCGACTTAGAAATGTCTTTCCTTGATCAAGATCAAATCTTAACCATCATGGAAGGATATCTTAAAAAGATATTTAAAGAAGTAGTGAATGAAGATATCATCACTCCACTTCGTCGTTTAGATTATAGTATCGCTGTCGATAAATATGGTTCCGATAAGCCAGATACAAGATTTGAGCTCTATCTTAACGAAGTTACTTCTATCTTAAATAAAGCTAACTTTGAAGCGTATAAATCCGCTAACACGATTAAAGCTTTAGTTATCCCAGGTAAAGCTAGCGACACTTCTCGTAAAGTTATCGATAGCTTAACTATGGAAGCTAAGAAATATGGTTTAGGTGGTTTAGGTGTTCTTAAATACTTAAACGGCACCTTAGAAGGTAGCATTGCTAAATTCTTAAATGAAGATATTGTTAAGGAATTAGTTAACGCTTTATCCTTAAAGGATAATGACCTTGTTTTAATTGGCGCAGGCATGCATGATAAAGTTTGTTTTGCCTTAGGTGCGTTACGTAATAGATACGCGAATGAACTCGGCTTAATTAAACCAAATACCTATGATTTACTCTGGGTTGTTAACTTCCCACTTTTCGAAAAGAAAGATGATGGCAGTTACGCGGCTTTACATCACCCATTCACTCGTCCAACTCCAGAAACTCAAGAATATTTATTCACTGACCCAAGCAAAGTCTTAAGCGCAGCTTATGATATTGTTATTAACGGTTATGAAGCTGGTGGTGGTTCTCTTCGTATCTATAACGAAGATCAACAAAAACAAGTCTTTAATATCCTCGGATTCACTGAAGAAGATATTAAAAATAAATTCGGTTACTTTGTAAACGCTCTTGATTATGGTACCCCTCCACATGGTGGTATCGCCTTTGGCCTTGAAAGACTCTCTATGATTCTTTGTGGCACTGATAATATCCGTGATGTTATCGCCTTCCCAAAGAACTTAAGAGCGGTCTGTCCAATGTCAAATGCCCCTCAAAGAGTCGACAAAGCCCAACTTGATGATCTTGGCATCATGCTTAAAGAATAAGGAGAAAAATGATGGAAAAACACGAACTTGATTTACTAAGTGTTGCAACGATTAGAAGCTTATGTATTGATATAATCAATAAAGCTAAATCAGGACACCCAGGAATGGCTTTAGGTAGCGCGCCTATAATGTATACGCTTTATACCCGCCACTTAAATGCTTCACCAAAGAATCCTGAATATTTTAACCGTGATAGATTAATCTATTCTAGTGGCCACGCTTCCGCCTTAATTTACACTATGCTTCATTTAGGTGGATATGAATTAAGCATGGATGATTTAAAATCATTTAGACAACTTAATTCTTTAACTCCAGGTCACCCAGAATATCATCATACTAAAGGTATCGATGCCACTAGTGGTCCTTTAGGCCAAGGTATTGCTCAAGCGGTTGGTGTTGCTTTAGCCGAAGAAGCCGTTAGAGCTCAATACGTAGAAGGTGAAAGACTCTGTTCCCATTACACATATTGCTTATGTGGGGATGGCTGCTTAGAAGAAGGTATCTCTCAAGAAGCGATTTCTTTTGCCGGACATCAAAAACTCAATAAATTAATTTTAATTTACGATTCTAATAATGTTACCCTTGATGGTGGGCTTCCATTATCTAATAGTGAAGACACTAAACTTCGTTTTAAAGCTGCTCACTGGAACGTCCTTGAAGTTAAAGATGGTAACGATGTAGACGCTATTGATAAAGCAATTAAGAAAGCTAAAAAGTCTTTAGATATGCCAACCTTAATTATCGTTAACACTGTTATCGGTTATGGTAGTGCAAATGAAGGAACATCCAAAGTCCATGGCTCTCCATTAGGGGAAGAAGATGGCGCTAACGCTAAAAAGCGTTATGGATTTAATTATCCTCCTTTCACTGTTCCAGAAGAAGTTAGAGAACATTTTGAAAAGACCTTTATTAAACGCGGACTTAAGGAAGAAAGAAGATATAACCGTGAACTTAGACGTTATAAAGTCGATCATCCAGAAGAATTCGCTAAATTTATGCATGCGTTACGTAATGATTACAAAGTAAATCTCAATGTTGATTTCTCCACTCATGATAATGAAGCGAGCCGTAATTCATCTGGTAAAGCCTTAAATGAACTCTATCATCTTGTTCCAAACTTAATGGGTGGTAGTGCTGACGTTGCTGGTTCAGTTATGACCAAAATTAAAGATGCGACAAACTTCGAACCAGGTAATAGAAGTGGCCGTAACATTAACTTTGGTATCCGTGAATTCTTAATGGCTAGCATCCAAAACGGTATGTTACTCCATGGCGGTGTTCAGTCGTATATTGGTAGTTTTTTAGTATTTTCAGACTATATGAAGTCTGCGATTAGAATGTCTGCCTTATCTAACTTAGGCGCGATATATTTATTCTCGCACGATTCCATCGCATTAGGAGAAGATGGCCCAACCCATCAACCAATTGAACATTTAGCAATGCTTCGTTCTATTCCAAATCACGTTGTTATTAGACCATGTGATGCTCGCGAAACATATGCAGCGTGGGAAATTGCTCTTAAAGAACATAACCGTCCAGTTAGTTTAATTCTTTCTCGTCAGAATCTTCCATTACTCTCTTCTAACTATGACTTAGTGAAGAAGGGTGCTTATGTTATTTCCGAAGCTAAAGGTACAATAGATGCAATTATTATTGCAACCGGTAGTGAAGTTAAACTTGCTTTAGACGCCGCGAATGAACTCGCCTTTATTGGCAAAAATATCCGCGTTGTCTCGATGCCATCAATGGAATTATTTGATGAACAAGATGAAACCTATAAAGAGAAAGTTTTAGGCAAAGATAAATCGAAAGTCTTTGCTGTGGAAATGCTTTCAACCTTTGGTTGGTATAAATACGCTGATACAGTTATGGGTATAGACCGTTTCGGTTTAAGTGCTCCAGCTAAAGATGCTATTAATGAATTAAATTTCACATCTTCAGCGCTTGTTAAATTAATTAGATCAAAAATCGGATAGGGGGAGAAATTATGGCAGATTACATCCAAGTCCAAAACTATTCAAAATCTGGAGACCTTTACATTTCTCGTAAAATCTTTGAAAAGATAGCTACTGACGCGATTAAAAATGTGCCAGGGGTTTTACTTAAACCAAGAGGTAAGGCTCCAAAAAATAGAGTGTCCGCGCACTTATCTCGTCCAATCCGTATTTCTTTTAGAAAAAATGGTCGAGTGGATGTTGATATCGATATTTCTTTAATCAAAGGTGCCAAAGCGGAACAAGTTTGCCTTCTTATTCAAGAAGAAGTATCAAACTCCTTACTCGCTTACACTGAAAGTGTACCATTCAATATTAATGTTAAAGTCGTGGAATTAGAAGATAAATAATGAAACCAAGAAGGGAAATTAGCTATATCGACGCTCATAATAAGGCGGTCAAACATTATCAAAAAGCCTCGCTCTTTCTTCTTTATGCTGGAGTGCTAGGCCTTTTCGCCGCTATTATTGGGGTGGTGCAGATGGCTACGACTCAAGTTGAAGTCTTACCGGGTGAATTTAATTGGCCGAGCAGTGGATTTGCTCTTAGCTTATCGCTTCAAATCTACTTAAATAGCCTCTTATTAGCCCATCTAGACCAAGTTTTAGCCTCTTTCCTTATAATTATCCTCTCACTTGTTTTCGGCTCCTTATTTGGCTTTTTAGGCTATTTCGCTACAAGAGGGAGAAGGATATATCTAATTATCGGTCTAGCTTTATATTTCCTCGACTTCATATTCATGTTCTTTTTCTATCATTTAAACTTAGGAGGCGTTGGATTTGTTTGGACTAATTACGCTTTCTCGCTCGCCTTACATATAATTGTAATCGGCTTTGCTATTGCGGGTTTGGTATTTTATTACCAAGTATTTGATATTGAAAAGAAATTCAAAGGGGATAAAAGAGTAAACTTCAGAGAAGAAGAGAAAAGGGAGACGATCGCCAATGGAAAATAATGAAATTAGTCGTAACCAAGAGCACGAACTTATTATGGTGGCTATGTATGACGCCTTAGTTTATATTGCCTTAAACGAGGAGTTTTCTTTAGAAAATATCTTAGAAGGAATCTATAATTTGCCTTATGAAGAGATTCCAAGTTACACCAAAGAAGTGCTCATTAAATCTTTAGCCCATATTAATGAAATTATCCCCGAATTTGAAAAGAATATGATTAACTGGAGATTCTCCCGTTTAAATAACATCATCCAGGCTATTCTTATAACTAGTTATACTAAGTTTAAATATTTAGATAACCCAACTGATAAAAAAGTTGTCATCGATTTAGCGGTTCGTTTAACGAAGAAATTTGCCGAACCTCATGACTATAAATTTGTTAACGCAATTTTAGATAATACTTTATGAATAATTCCTTCACAGTCAGCAGTTTGAATCAATATATCAAATCAAAATTTGATAGTGATTTTACGCTTAAAGGAATTAGGCTAGAAGGGGAAATTTCAAATTATAAAGCTTATCCTTCTGGCCATATCTATTTCTCCCTTAAGGATGATAAATCTATCATTAAAGCGGTGATGTTTAGCGATTTTACTCGTTATATTTCAAGCCCCATCAAAGATGGAGATAAAGTTATCGCTTTAGGTTATGTAAGTGTCTATCCTCAAAGAGGAGAATATCAATTTTACGCTCAAGCGATTGACTTATTCGGTAAAGGAGATATCCTTCTTGAGCTTGAAAGACTTAAAAAGAAACTCCAAGCCGAAGGCTTATTTGATGAATCTCATAAAAGAGAGATAAATCTCTTTCCAAAGGCTATAGGGATTATTTGCGCTCCTAATAGTGCAGCCTTAAGTGATATCAAAACAAACTTACTCCGCCGTTATCCTTTAGTGGAACTCAAAGAGTTCTTAGCCCAAGTTCAAGGAGAGGGTGCGATTAAAGACCTTATAAGAGCGGTAAATGAAGCTTCTAAAGAAGATATCGACACCCTAATTATTGGCCGAGGTGGTGGCGCTAGTGAGGATTTAAGTGCCTTTAATGATGAAACCTTAGTTCGTCTTATTTATAACTTTAAAGTTCCAGTCATCTCCGCAGTAGGTCACGAAGTGGACTTCACTCTTATCGATTATGTTAGCGATAAAAGAGCGTCCACCCCAACAGGAGCGGCAGAGCTCGCTACAATTGATAAAAGAGAGATCTATCAAGCGATTGATATGACTGAATCATCTTTAGATGATAGAATTAATAACTTACTTAGTAATTTAACGAATAAGGTTGATAACTTCGCTAATAGAAAGATTTATGTGAGCGCAAAAGAGATTTACGAAACAAAGTTAGAGAAACTTGAAAATATCGAACACAACCTCGATTCTTCTATGAAGAATATCTTGGATAGAAGTAGAGATAAAATAAGTTATATCGATAAATATCTTGATTCGATTTCTCCAGATAATGTATTCTCTAGAGGTTACTCGTTAGCCTTAGATGAGAAGGGAAAAGTAATCAAAAGCGTTAAAGATATTTCACTTAATCAAATGATTAATGTTAAGCTTAGCGGTGGCACACTCTCCGCAAAAGTAATGGATAAGAAAGAAGGGTAAAGATCATGGAAAAAGAAATGACTTTCGAAGAAAAACTTAAAAGACTTGAAGAAGTAACTAGGAAGATTGAAAATGAAACCCTTCCTCTTGATGAAACCATCAAATTATATGAAGAAGGTAAGGCTTTAATTAAGGATTTAAGAGCAGTTCTTAAGGAAGCTGAAGAGAAAGTTGAAAAATTACAAAAATAATTACATAGTAATTAGTATAAATTTAATAGTTGATAATTAGTAGTTTTATAGTATATGTCTAGTAGAAAAGTTAACAAAGTTAATATCCCAAGCATCCAGGAAATTAAAAGCCCGGAATTTTTGAAAGATCTTAACTATAAAGAACTCGATTTATTAAGCAAAGAAATTAGGGAAGAAATCCTAAGATGCACTGCGAAAAATGGTGGACACCTTTCTTCAAACCTCGGCGCAGTTGAATCTACAATTGCTTTACATAGAGTGTTTGACTTTAAAAAAGATAAGCTCATCTTAGATGTTGGTCATCAATGTTACACCCATAAGATTCTTACTGGTAGAAGTTTAGAGAATCTCCGTAAGAAAGAGGGCACAAGCGGATTCCAAAAAGTCACTGAAAGTGAATATGACCCATTCGATGCTGGACATAGTTCAACCTCAATTAGCGTTGCAGATGGCTTTGCCATTGCTCGTGATTTAGCAAAAGAAAACTATGAAGTAGTGGCCTTTATTGGTGATGGTTCCATTGCTTCTGGCCTAGCTTTTGAAGGTTTAAACAATGTTTCTCACTCTAATCACAAGGTCATTATTGTCTTAAATGACAATGATATGTCTATTTCTCGCCCAGTAGGAGGCTTAGGTAAATCCTTTGCGAAGATTTCTCTTGGCTCAGGTTATAACAAAGTTAAACGCGGTTTATCTAAACTTCTTAGTAAAAACAAAGTTACAAGAGCAATCCTTAATTTCTTTAGAAAGATTAAAAACTGGATCAAATTTAAACTTGTCCCTCCAACTTTCTTTGATTCATTAGGCTATACCTTTATTGGTCCAATTGATGGTCACAACATTAAAGCTATGGAGAAAGCCTTTAAGAAAGCTAAAAATGTTGATAAGAGTGTCATCATTGATATTGTCACTACCAAAGGTAAAGGCTATAAATTTGCGGAAAATGACACAAGTGGAAGTTGGCATGG
This sequence comes from uncultured Caryophanales bacterium, assembly GCA_946630435.1. GTDB lineage: Bacteria > Bacillota_I > Bacilli_A > RFN20 > CAG-826 > Fiminaster. The sequence goes on from CAMOYS010000001.1 coordinate 15,399, forward strand.
TGTCACCCCATTCAATCTTGAAACTGGTGAGCCATTAAGCAAATGCGATACAACTTCTTGGTCCAATGCTTTAGCAAATATCACTTTAAAGAATATGGAGAAGAACGATAAACTCATTCTTATTTCTCCTGCTACCTTAAAAGGTAGTGACCTTGAAGAAATCTTTAATAGATACCCAGATAGAGCGTTAGATGTAGGCATTGCTGAAGAGCATGCGATGACTCTTGCGGGTGGTTTATCTAAGAATGGCTATCATCCAATAGTCGATATCTATTCCACCTTCATGCAGCGCGCTTACGATGAAATTGCACACGATATTGCTCGTATGAATGTGGGTGCTACAATTATTGTTGATCGTTCTGGTGTCCCGGGAAATGATGGTGAAACTCATCAAGGCACTTTCGACGCGGGTATATTTAGCGCGACACCTAATTGTGTTATAACAATGCCTTCATCAGTGGAAGAAGCTGATCAATTATTCACTTTATCACTTAGTTATAACGGGCCATTCTTTATAAGAATTCCTCGTGGCTGTGTTAAACCATATTACGGAAATAGTGGGGAAGTTAGCTTTGCTAAATGGTATAAGAAAATTGAAGGTTCTTCAAAGAAAGTGGCAGTTGTTTCAACTGGTTCACTCATTAACGAACTCGCTAAAGAGATTGATGAATCTGGTAAAGACGTTACATTATTTAATGCCTTATTTATCGCACCAATCGATTTAGAGGCTGCTAAAGAACTCCTTTCTTATGAAAGAGTGGTTATTTACGATCCATATTCCACCCAATATGGCTTAGCCACTAACTTAACTATGGAACTTGTTAAATTAGGTTATAAAGGAAAGATTGAAACAAGAACTCTTCCAAATGCTTTTATCAAACAAGCATCTGTTGATGAACAACTCGACGAATTAGGCTTAAAACCTAGTGATATTGTAAAAATTCTATAAGAAATCGCCTGTTTGGGACAATTTTTCCCAAATACATGACTTGTGAGCCGTTAACGGTTCACTTTTTATTTTATTGTTTGGTTAACATAATATTGAGATTAAAGTTACGATTCTATAAAATAGAAACATGAGTAAAGCCAAGATAATTCTTCATATCGATTTAAATGCCTTCTTCGTTAAATGCGAAGAAATTAAAAATCCTGCTCTTATCGGAAAGCCAACCATCATTGGTCATGAAGGAAGAGGAGGAATTGTTTCAACCTGCTCATATGAAGCTAGAAAATATGGTGTTCACTCTGGAATGCCGACTTTCCAAGCTAAGAAACTATGTCCTAACTTAATTGTTATTCCTGGTCATTATGATTTATACGAAGAGATGTCAGACAAGTTTTTTAATTTTGTAAGACGATATTTCTCTTTATATGAGAAAGCCTCAATCGATGAATGCTTTATTGATGCTACTAAAGAACTAAGCAAAGTAGGGGATGTTGTCTCTTATCTAAGAGAATTCCAAGAAACCCTCACAAAAGAGACTGGTTTAACCGTTTCTATCGGTGTCTCTCCAACTCGATTTTTATCTAAGATGGCTAGTGATATGGAAAAGCCAAATGGCTTAGTCATCCTAAGAAGAAGAGATTTTAAAGAGAAAATCTATCCTCTTCCAATTGAATCATTCTTTGGAATAGGCCGTAAAACTTCTCCAGAACTTCGTAAGATGGGGATAAACACCATCGGAGACCTTGCTAACTTTATTAATAATAAAGAAGATGAATCTAGCCGCTTCTTTGGCAAATTCTATTATGTTCTAAAAGAATGGGTTAATGGCTACGGAAACGATGAAATCGATGTTAAACCTTGGGATCCTAAATCAATTGGAAACTCGAGAACACTTAGAAAAGACACTGCTTCTTTTGAAGAAATCGTTCCTATGCTTAAAAAACTCGCTAAAGAAGTGAGTGACCGCGCTATCGAAGCGGATAAAATCGGTAACTCCGTCCAATTAACCCTTAAGGACGCAGAATATGTCTCTGGTTTTAAATCTATAACTAGAAGTAAGCACCTTGATAAATACACTAACGACTACAACACTATTTATAATACCGCCTACACTTTGCTTGAAAATAACCTAGGCGAAAACCCAATTAGACTCGTAGGAGTGTCTTTAAATAACCTCATCGATAAAGGGGAAGAACTTGTCCAATTATCAATTTTTGATAACTTCGAACAAATAGAAGAAGAAAACTCCACCAAACTTTTAGTGCACGAATTAAACCGTAAAATGAAAAAGGATGTCTTTAAGACTCTACGCGAAAAGAAAAGAGATGATAAGTATGGAAATAAATGAAGCAATCGCTCTTTTCATTAAGTATATGCGTGTCGAGAAAGGCGCTAGTAACGAAACTATCGCCTCTTATCAAAGCGATCTTGAACTATTCGCTAAAGCTTTAAAACTCAAAAACGTTGAAGATTTAAGCCCGTATTCCATCCAAGATTATGTCCGTATTCAGTCGAGAAATCTTTTAGTGGTCTCTACAATCTTGAGAAGATTATCCGTTACTCGAAATTTCTATCGCTTCTTAGAAGCGGAAGGCTATGTTAACGATGAACTTAAACGCTTTGAAGTCCCACGTAGCCCATCTCATCTCCCTGTAGTTTTAACCGTAGAGGAAGTTGAAGAACTATTAAACGCGCCTGATATCAATACGAAAGATGGCGCTAGGGATAAAGCAATGCTAGAAGTCATGTATTCTAGTGGTCTTCGGGTTAGCGAACTCCTCTCTTTAAAATTTAAAGACATCAACTTCGAATCTGGAATCATAAGCGTTAGAGGTAAAGGGAACAAAGAAAGAAAAGTTCCAATTGGTGAATACGCTTTAGAATATTTAAACCTCTATGTCCAAACCTGGCGAAAGAAAAATGTTAATCGAACGAGTCCGTTCATATTCTTAAATAAATATGGAGAACCATTATCCCGTCAATTCTTCTTTAGAAGAGTAAGAGAATACGCTCTTAAAGCGGGCATAAGTAAAACAATTAGCCCACACACCTTAAGGCACTGTTTCGCTACTCACATGCTTGAAAATGGCGCCGATCTTCGCGCTGTCCAAGAAATGCTCGGTCATGAAAACATTGCCACAACCGAAATTTACACCAATATCTCGGTTAATCGCGTTATGAGTGCATATAACTTGTTTAACAAGCGCAAATAGAATAAATTTATTGTTGGTAAAGGAGAAAAAACATGAAATTTAAAAGAATATTCGTAATCGTCGCTGACTCAGCAGGTATCGGCTACATGCCAGATGCTGAACGTTTCGGAGATAAAGGCTCAAATACATTTGTTCACATCAGTGAAAAGTGTGGTGGTCTTAATATTCCTGTTATGAATAGCTTTGGAATTGGCGACCTTGCTCCTATAAAAGGCACTACTAAAGTAGAACACCATCAAGCTTACTCGATGAGACTTCGTGAAACCTCAAATGGTAAAGACACCATGACTGGTCACTGGGAAATGATGGGTATTAATACCACTAAACCTTTCCAAACTTTCACTGATACTGGTTTTCCTGAATCTCTTATTAAAGAGCTTGAAGAAAAAACTGGCCATAAAGTTATCGGCAATAAAGCGGCTTCTGGAACTGAAATCTTAAAAGAACTCGGTGAAGAACAAATGAGAGATAACTCTTTAATCGTTTACACTTCTAGTGATTCTGTTTTACAAATCGCTGCTCACGAAGAAGTAACTGGATTAGAAGAATTATATCGCTGCTGCGAGATTGCTCGTGAATTATGCATGAGACCTGAATACTTCGTCGGAAGAATTATCGCTCGTCCATATGTTGGCACAAATAAAGATAACTTTAAGCGCACTCCTAATAGACATGATTTAACCATCTCTCCAAGTGATATCACCGCGATGGATATCTTAAAAGAACATGGTTACGATGTTGATTGCATCGGCAAAATCAATGATATCTTCAACGGTGTTGGTGTAACCAAAACCCAAAAAACTGTCTCAAATATCGATGGGATGAATAAAACAATCGAAGAAGCGAAGAATAATGACTTCACTGGTCTTTGCTTTGTTAACCTCGTTGAATTCGATAGTGAATATGGACACCGTAGAAACCCACTTGGCTATGCGAAATGCTTAGAAGAATTTGACGAAAAGTTAGCGGAACTTATCAAATATCTTAAGGAAGATGACTTACTTATGGTTACCGCTGACCACGGAAATGATCCAACTTGGACTGGAACTGATCACACTAGAGAAAAAGTCCCACTTCTTTGCTACTCCAAATCCTTTAGACACGGTCGTTATTTAGATGAAAGATCAACTTTCGCTGACATTGGAATGACTATTCTTAAAAACTTTGCCCTTGAACCTAAAGGCATTAAACTAGGTTCTAGTATCGAGGAATTATTAAATGACTAAGAGAATTCTTATCTCTCTTCTTTCAATCGCTTTCCTCGCCTCATGTGGAGGTGGTAATTCAAACCAAACTGAAGAAAGCGACATCACCTTTATTTCCCCAACAGGCGCTCCAGCCTTAGCCTTCTATGACCAAGGAAATAACAAGAACTATGAAACTAATAGCACACCTTCTTTAGTTTTAGCAGAGCTACAAGCTAACTATTATGATGTAGTTGTCGCTCCTGTTTTCGGTGGACTTAAATCAATTAAAGCCAATAGCGCTGACTTTGCTTTAGCAGAAGTTGTTACAGGTGGTAACTTCTTCCTTGTTGGAGTTAATAAGGAAGCTAATGAAGTCCCAACTAGTTCATCTTATATCGTCGCTTTTGCCGAACAAGATGTAACTGGTATGGTTTTTAAAAAGCTCGCTCAAGAAAAATGGAATATCGGAATGGAAAACGTTCACTTTGTTAGTGGCGCAGCTGATACTCTCCCAATCTTAAAAACTGGTAAACACGCGAGTAATCAAGTTGACTTTGTTTTAACTGCTGAACCTGTCTTTACTAACGCTAAACAAAGTAAAGATGAAGGCGTCACTTTAGTGGAAACCTATAACATTCAAAACGAATGGAAAACCTTAACTAAACAAGAAAGCCTTGTTCAAGCCGGTGTCTTTGTTCGTAAATCTTCATTAAACTCTAAACCAAATAAGATGAAACAATTCTTCGTTGACTTAAGAGCAAGAATCAAAACTGCCTTAACAAATCAAGACGCAGTTAAAACAGCTTTACATGAATATAACGAAGACGTTAAAGAACAAGCTAAAAGATTTGGCTTCAATGAAAATCTTGCCTTTAATTTATTAAAAAACGGTAATCGCTTCGGACTTGTCTCCCCAGAAACTAAGTTAGATGTCAATGCTTTCTTAGTCTCCTTAGGACAAACCGCTTATAGTAACGACTACTTTGTCACAATCGAATAATGAAACTGAAAGACTTCCTTAAAAACCATCGAATGACTATTTATACCACTCTCGGGGTTTTGGGAGTCTTTTTAGTTTGGTATCTCATCTCACTAATTCTTAATACAACTTTATTCCCATCTCCAATCGTTGTTATTCCTGAGTTCGCTCGTTTGTTCACGCTAGCTGACACATACGCTCAAATTGGAGGAACGCTTTTAAGGCTTGTAATTTCTTTAGCCATAAGTTTACTCGTTGGAACCGCTTTCGGGGTTCTAGGCGGCGTTTTTGAGCGTTTTAGGGCGTTTTTTAAACCTTTCGTCACTGTCTTCAAAACTATTCCAACCGCCGCAGTGGTCTTTATCCTCATTGTTTTGATTAAACCACTCTTCACTCCAGTCGTCGTAACCTTTCTCATCACCTTCCCAATTATTTACGAATCAGTCGTCACTGGTTTTACAAGCGTTGATGAGAATGTTGTGGATGCGATGAAGGTTGATGGAGCGAATAAGTTCAAATCGATTTTTAGAGTCTATCTCCCGTTATCCAAAAACTACATCCTTCTCGCCTTAATTCAAATCATTGGTTTAGGAATGAAGGTCTCAATCATGGCTGAGATTTTAGCGGGCTCAGATTCAGTCAGCGGACTTGGTCGAGAAATCTATTATGGATCTTTGACTGGAGACGTAAAAATGATCCTTGCTTACTCACTAATTGCCATCTTAATTATAGGCTTAAGTGATGTTGGATTATACTTCGCTAAAAAGAAGTTAAAAGTTAGCAAATAAATATAAATATTTAAATTCAATTAAATTGCGCGAAAAATTCGCGCATTTTTATTAGTCAAAATTTAAGCTGCAGAAGTCCGCTCTTTGGGAATAATTTTCCCAAACGTTTGAGTTCCTATAATTTATCTAAATATTTCTTTTTGTGCGTGTAAAATTATTAAAATCTAGATATGCATACATAAATTAAAAATACGTATCGCGTGGGCAATAAAATTTAGTTAAATTCATAGGCACGAAATAATAAAAAATTAAATTTAGAAATAGAAATATAAGGATGAATACGCTTGCGAAAAAAATAATAATTTGGCGCGCATTAAATTAATAAATCAAGTAGGGGTGAGCGTGTCAAAAAATAAAAAATTACGCACACGCTATAAGTATCATAAACGAGTGCACGCTCATAAATAATCTATATCCAAGTGCACGAGTAAAGTATAAGAGCATAACCCATGTGCATATAAATAAAATCTACCCACGTGATGCGGATAGATTAATTAAGAATATTTATCAAAGTCGTCTGGAGGGACCGGCTGGTTAAGGTCGACTTTTGGTCTTGTTTCTTTATAACCTTTAAAGTCCACAATGAAGGAAGAGACAGTAAATACGCACGCTGCGATAAGCATGTAATAGTTAAGTGTGAGGGCAGCGCCTAAGATTAAAACTGTACCCGCAAGAATAGTAAATGGAGCAGGGATTTTAATGAAGGCAAAAAGGTAACGAGGGTCATATCCGTGAGAGATGAAGACGACGTAAAGAATGAAATAAGCTCCACCAAAAACGATGCAGAAAAATGTGTAAGTGAAGAACCATCCGTTATAGCTAAATCCATGTGAATAGAGTAGGGCAAGAACGGTTGCGGCAATCCCAGAAAGAATCTCTAAAATGAAGAAGAGAAAAGTAGGGAACTTGAATAGACTCACTAAGATCTTTCCTTTGCCAGACGCAATGAAGTGAATCACCTTAGGCATGAAGAGGAAAAATGTAAATAGAGCAACGTATATTGAAGTCGGCGAGATCATGATTTTGATTATAGGTAAAGGCGTCTAATTGTAAAGAAAAATCGGTTGTAGGGAAGGGAAATTAGTAGAAAATTAGTAGTTTTTGAAATCCACTCAGAGTGTGGAAAACCCCATTTTGTGGGTTATTAACTATATTTTGACAAACTAAGAAATCTGCTACAAAACACGATTAAATCGTGCTTTTATATTCTCTGGTTAACATAATAGAGATTATGCGAAGTAATATATTGATAGCGGATTAGCCTTCTTCTATTACTCTTCTCCACTTTAAGATAAAAAAAGAAACACACGTACGTATATACGCGTGTATCCTTTTAATAATATATATTGTTTATTAGGCTTTACGATTGTCTCTACTAAGGAACTCTTCGAGGTCAATTCTTTCTCTTTCTTCCTTAGTAAAGATATTAATTATGACATGATTCGCATCGATTAAGATCCAACCTGAGGCGACTTTTCCTTCAACATTTTTGATGTTTAATTTGTTCTTTTCTAAGGCCTCGACAACGGCTTCTTTTAAGGCATTAAGTTGTCTCACATTTCCCGCTGTGGCTAAGACATAATAATCAGCAAACGGAGTTCTTTCTTTAACGTCCATTGTCACAATATCTTGAGCTTTATGTTCGTCTAAAACTTTCTCAACAACGGATAAGGTTTTGTCTTTTCTTGGCATAGTTAATTCTCCTATTTTAAATACATATTGAAGCAAGCATCAGTTAGCTTGTTGGTAATGTCTTTATTATGTTTTAAAAGATATTTCTTATTATCAGTTAAGGTATCAATGAAACCTTGATGATAGTCTTTTAAGGCTGAGGCAATTAGCCAACTAGAATCGAATCCTCTAGTCGGTTCAATCTTGTCTGATAGATAAACAATCTGGGCAATCTCATCCATATTCGCATTCCCAGTACAATGGAATTTAATTGCATTTAAAATTGATTCATCTTTAATATCAAATTCAGTTCGGGCAATGTATTCTCCAATGAATTGATGGAAGCTAAAAGGTGGAAGAGTTAAATAACTTGGGTAATGTTTCTTCATGAATTCAATACCCTTAACTCCTATATAATCTTTACTCTTTCCAACATCATGAAGGATGCCAGCGATATAGGCTCTTTCTGGATTATCTATTTGATTCTTTTTGGCGATTAAATACGCTAAATGGGCCACCTCAATGGAGTGACGTAATCTCGCTTCATCAATATGCATTGCAATCTTATTTACAAAGTAAAGACGATGTTTTTCAATGTAAGTTAAAACTTCATTAGGAACATCGAGTGATTTAAGTTCTCTAACATCTGTGGAACTAACTTCTCCAGAATTATAGAATTCCATCGAAGTCATCTTATAAGTCTCCACTACTTTTTTATCTACTTTGTAGCCAGGACGATCAATATAGATAATACTAGTTAAAGAAGCTAATTCTTCCGCGTTTTTCCATTCTGAGAAACGATTTACTTGATCCACCCCTATTAAAAGGTAAAGTTTATCGTTTTTATATTTTTTCTTTAAATATCTAACAGTATCAATCGTATAGTTAATATCCGCTTTTGATTTGAGTTCAAAATCAGAAATAATTGTGCCGCTTGGGGCGTTTTTAAGTGCTAATTTAACCATTTTAAGACGGTGTTCACTACTAGTTAATGGTGCTTTCCATCTTGGCGATTTAGCGGGCACTAAAACAACATCCGCGTTTAATTTTAACGATGCATACATCATTAAGCGGAGATGTCCATTATGAATTGGGTCAAATGTCCCACCAAAAATGATTAAATTACCCACTTTTATTTCTTGTCTTTCAATAATACTTTCGAACTTGTTGTGTATAAGCTAACTCCATGAGGGAGGAAGATTCTAAACGTTTGATTATCCGCGTTAAAGGTTAACCAACCTAAGCCCTGGATACCGATATCTCTTAAGCCATTTTCATTGATATCTACTTCGTAGACATCTAAATCACGGATTGTTTTTATTCTAGATAAGGTTGGATGAACTGATTTATGTTCCACCGCTTTCATGAATTTAACATCGCTATTAACTTTAGAGACTCTCACTAAATCGATATTAGCAGAAACATAGCAATCAAAAGTAATCTTTAAATCATTAAGAACTTCAATAAAAGCAATACCGCCGATAAATAAGCAATGTTTGCTACTTAAAGTAATTCTTCTAGGCTTAACTTGTTTTGTTAAATAAACCTTCTTGAATGTTAAGCGATCAAGTTCATGAAGGATGGAGTTATTATCATCAATTGAAGGAACATCATAGATGGATGATTTCTTAGAAAGAGGAATTCTCATCACTCTTAATTCTGTTCCTGGATATTTTTTAGTCATAATTGATTCACGTGAAGTGTTGCTATAGAACTTAAGCATGGAATCAATGAGGGTCTTTTTACCTGAGAGCTTCGCTCCTAAAAGGTAAACATCCCTACCGTTCATTCTTTCATAGATATTTTCTAACATGTCTTTCGTGGTCTTTTCATCGAATAAAGAAGAGAAAACAATGTTATCTTGTTTAATTCTTAAACCATTGAGTAAGAAAATATGAACGATATATTTTTTAAACTTGTTTAAATCGATATTCTTTGGAAGAAGGTCAACTTTATTAGCGACCACTAAGATGTCTCCACCTTTAATGACGTTATTAACAATTGGAGAAAATGAAGATTCAAAGGAGAAAACGTTTATTACATAAACGAAGAGAGCATTCTTCTCTTTAGCGTCTTTTAAGATTGTGGCTGTGCCCTTTTCAATAACAGGTTCAGTCGTTGGCTTATGATGTCTTTCTTTTTCAAAACATTCATCGCAAAAGAAGAAAGATTGTCTTTCACTTTCTAAAACTTCTTTTTTGATATAGCCAACTTCTTCGGGGTTATCACTTTGAAGAATTGCGCCGCAGTTGTAACAGCGAATGATTTCTTTAATTTCCGCCATATGAATTTATCTCCTTTAATAAATTTTTACGTCTAAGGCTTCTTCTAATTGGTCGATCGAATAACCGATTAAAATGTGTAGTAGGTTGATCCTCTTTAACGATTTTGTCTGTAAGGATCGATGTTAAGCCGCTACGGTTAGCAGCTTGGATATCGGTAACCGTTTGGTCACCAATCATAATAATTTTATTTTTATCTAAAGATAAACGTTCAATGTTTGCTAAGATTTTCTTTTTGAATGGTTTACCGATAGATGGAATATATTCCACTCCTAGAGCGCTAGCGTATTGCTTCACTCTATTACCAGTGTTATTAGAAACGATGATGATACGATATCCTGCTAATTCAAGTTTACGGACAAGCTCCACTGCTTTTACCGATGGAGTTTTTGTCTTATAGGAGTCTAATGTGTTATCAAGATCAAGAAAGAGAGTGTCAGCGTTTAGTAAGGCTAACTTATCTAAATCGATGTCGTAGACACTTTTAGCATGAAATGTAGGAATAAATAGTTTGTTCATCTCTTTTAGATTAATAGACTGATATAAAATTATCAATCTATTAGGCTAATCAAAATCAGTATCATCGAAAATGGATACTTGTTTATAGCCTTTTTCTTCCTCCTCTTTCATCTTTTCTAATTTCTCGTTCAAGTTCTTTTCTTCTAAAGCTTTTTCTTCTTCGAGACGTCTTCTCTCTTCGATTTCTTTCACTTTAGCATCAAATAAACTTTCTTCGTTAACATCTTCGGTGTTTGGGACATTTTGTCCTAAAGAGTCGACTTCTGCATGATTATTTTCAGAATTTTCTTCCGCTTCTTTTTCTTCAACAGCTGTTTCTTCGAATAATGAAGGAGTGTTTGTGTCACTATCTTCTTCATTTTCTTCCTCAAATTCATCTTTAATCATATTGGAAACGATGTCGTTAGAGATGTAATCATCACCATTAACAAAGACAAATTCAATTGAGTCACCTTTCGAAAGTTTCACTGATCCTGCTTTTGCATATTTATCCATTGGAGTTAAATGATAATCATTTACTTCGATAGATTTTGTCTCTTTAAGCGCGGTATTGAAGAATAAAGTTGTAGGTTCTTCTTTATTTAAAACTTTACCTGCATAAATTAAGGTATGTTTTTCGCTCTTGAAGCACTTAAATACTTCAGTTAAGCGACCAAGTCTTCTAGTAAGCGCTGTGTTACTTGCTTCATAAATTCTAAGGCAACCTTTATCAGTTAAGATTATAATCTTACCTTTAGTTTCATTAACATCATAAGCAAGTCCAGTAGCGATAAACGCTCCATTAAGTTTTCCTATTGCTTTTACCCCACCAGATTTAAGTCCTTGTTGAGGAATTTCATTCTCATTAAATAAGGAAGAGAAGCCATTTGTGAGGAATAAAAGGATATTAGAGTTACCTCTTGAGAACATAACTTCTTTCACTTCATCATCCCCTAGTAATTTCATGCACATTACTGACTTAGAATGTCTCACGATTGGGAATAATGAGAGAGGTAGACGCTTAATTTGTCCAAATTTAGAGACAAGAATAAAGAATAAGTCATCTCTAAATGTTTCAACGACAAAGGCGCGTACGATTTTTTCATTATTATTTAAGGATGCAAGGTAATTGATATGTTTACCTTCATCTTTCCATTTATTTTCATTGATTTCATGAACTGGAATATAAAGATAATTACCTTGGTTAGTAAAGCAGATTAAGAAATCGGTAGTCATAGCCTTACCACTATAGATTAAGGCATCGCCTTCTTTTAATCCTGGAAGTGGATTATCCCCACTCGAACGGTAAGATTTAACGCTACTACGTTTAATATAACCATCATTAGTGACCGCCACCATCGTTTCTTCTTTAACGATTAAGTCACGTTTATCAAAGTTGAAGGTATTTTCTTCTTTATCTACGATAACACTTCTTCTTTCTCTACCGTATTTTTGAGAAATCTTACGTAAATCAGAGCAAAGTAAACGGTCGAGTTTCTTTCTATCCGATAAGATTCCTTCAAGGTCAGCAATGGTTTGAATTAATGTATTCTTCTCATTAATCAAAGTAGTCATATCGGTATTAGTGAGTTTATAAAGTTGAAGCATAACGATAGCTTCCGCTTGTGGTTCACTAAAACCAAATTTCTCGGATATATTTTTCTTCGCGTCTTGTTTATCTTTAGAAGCTCTAATTGTGTTTACAACTTCATCAAGGATGGAAACAGCTTTAATTAAACCATCCACTATTTCAAGACGACCTTTTGATTTCTTCAAATCAAATTCGCTTCTTCTAGTGATAACTTCAACTTGGTGAGCAATATAAGCGTCAATAAAATCAAGCAAGGTCATGGTTTTTGGTGAACCATTAACAATTGCCACCATATTTGGAGAGAACGAACCTCTAAGGCCAGTCTTAGTGTTCAAGTAGTTATAAATAGCTTCCATATTCGCATCTTTTTTAAGATCGATAACGATACGGAGACCTTTTTGGTCTGATTCATCTCTAACTTCTAAAATACCTGGAAGAACTTTATCATGACGAAGCATATCGAGTTCATGGACTAAATCAATCTTGATTGTGCCATAAGGAATCTCAGTGATAACGATGCGTTTTTCTTTATCGTTATCGATAACTTCGGTCTTAGAAGATATTTCAATTCTTCCTCTTCCTTTGGTGTATGAATCCACTAAAGAAGGCGTTTTATAAATAATTCCACCAGTTGGGAAATCTGGTCCAGGAATGAATTGCATTAGGTCTAAAGATGAGACATTTACGTGATTTATCCTATATATAGTCGCCTCAATTACTTCTTTTAGGTTATGTGGAGGGATATCTGTGGCTAAGGCAACAGCAATACCTTCACTACCATTTACAAGTAAATTAGGGAAACGAGCTGGAAGGACAACTGGTTCAAAATCATCATCATCAAAAGTAAGCGCCATATCGACGGTATCTTTTTCGATGTCACGAATCATTTCTTCTGCGATTAAAGATAATCTCGCTTCAGTATAACGATAAGCAGCTGGTGGATCGCCATCGATTGAACCTTTATTTCCTTGGAAATCAATAAGTGGAGCGTTCACTTTCCAGTCTTGGCTCATTCTAACTAAAGCTTCATAGATAGAAGTATCACCATGTGGATGGTATTTACCCATAACTCCACCGACGGTGTGCGCTGATTTTCTAGTTGGACGGGTGAAAATATTCCCGTTTTTATACATATAGTAAATGATTCTTCTTTGGACTGGCTTTAAACCATCCCTAGCATCTGGAATCGCTCTATCTTGGATAACGTATTTCGCGTAGGTAGCGTAACGAGAACCCATGATTTCTTCCATAGTTTCACTATGGATGTTTTCTTGGATCTCTTCTTCAATAATTAGGTTAGTGTTCTTCTTAGCCATAATTATTTAACCTCATCAATAAAGGAGTCAACTTCGTTGAAGTTAACGTTTTCCTCTACCCATTGTCTTCTGATTTGGGTGTCATTACCCATTAAAACATTTACTCTTTGTTCTGCGAGTAATGGATCTTCAATTGTAACTTTTAATAATTGTCTAGTTTTAGGAGACATGGTGGATTCCCAAAGTTGTTCAGCGTTCATTTCTCCTAAACCTTTATAACGGTTAATACGATAGCCTGCTCCTATTTCTTTTTTAGCGACTTCTAAATCGTTATCATCCCAAGCGTAACGATAGACTAGCTTATGATTAACTTCTTTAGAAACGCGATATAAAGGAGGCATCGCGACAAAAAGCATACCTTTAGTAATAAGTGGTCTCATATAGTGATAGAAGAAAGTTAAAAGTAAGGTTTGGATATGAGCTCCATCGGTATCAGCATCGGTCATAATGATAACTTTGCCATAGTGAGAATTCTCTGGCTTAAAGTCATCAGCGATACCTGCGCCAATGGTGTTTGTAATTGTGGCAAATTCCTCATTTTTAAGCATTCTATCTTTAGTGACTACTTGGGTATTAAGTGGTTTTCCACGAAGTGGAAGAATGGCTTGATGGAGTCGATCACGTCCACTACGAGCGGTTCCACCAGCGGATTCACCTTCAACGATAAATAATTCGTTTTTGTCATAATCTTTTGATTGGCAAGGAGTTAATTTATCGCTAAGAATGTATTCAGTTTTAACTTTTTTAGAGTTTCTTGCTTCATCTTTTGCTTTTCTTGCAGCAATACGAGCGGTTTGAGCGTCTGTGCATTTTTTAATTAAAGAAATAGCGAATTCCTTATTTTCATTTAAATAATAAGTAAATTGATTATAAATAAAGTTCGAAACCATATTATACGCGGCAGGTGTGCCGAGTTTTTGCTTAGTTTGACCTTCGTATTCAAGCAATTGTTCTGGGATCTTTAAAGAGATAATCGCGGTTAAACCTTCACGAATATCACTTCCTTCAAGTTTAGCTTTATTTCTTAATAAGTTATTTTCTTCGGCGTAGTCATTGACCGCTTTTGTTAAAGCGGTTTTGAACCCAGATTCATGGGTACCACCATCTCTAGTACGAACATTATTCGCGTAAGAATAGATTGTTTCAGTGTAATCTTTAGAACAATATTGCATAGCAATCTCAATCTTGATTTCATCATCAGTATCTTCAAAAGACATGATTTCTCCTATAGGAGTTTTATTCGCGTTCATGGTAGCGATATATTGTTTGATACCTTCTTCATAACAATATTCTGCTTTTTGGTTTGTTCTTTCATCTATAACGACAAACTTAACGCCTTTAAGTAAAAATGCACTCTCTTGGACGTGATTTGTAATCGTATCAAATTTAAAATCAGTCGAAGCAAAAATCTTAGGATCTGGCTTAAATCTTACCAAAGTCCCGTGTTTTCTAGTTGGTCCAAGCTCTTCTAATGGAATAGCGAGCTTACCACCATTTTCAAAACGAAGATGGGATATTTTGCCGTTTCTAAAGACAGTAACATCACAGTAAACGCTTAAAGCGTTTGTAACGGAAGCACCGACACCATGAAGACCTGCACTAGAAGTATAAGCTTTATTAGAGAACTTACCACCAGAATGAAGCGTGGAGAAAATAAGTTGAACCGCAGGCATTCCAGTTCCTTTATGAATATCGACTGGAATTCCTCTTCCTTCATCAAGGACGGATAAAGAACCATCCTTATGGATGGTAATAAGAATAATGTTACCGAAACCACTTAAAGCTTCATCAACAGCGTTATCAACAACTTCCCATACTAAATGATGGAGACCGGTTTGGTTCGTAGAACCAATATACATACCAGGTCTTTTTCTAACGCCTGCTAAACCTTCAAGAAGTTCGATGTCGTTAGCGGTATAATTTTCTTCCGCTTTCTTCTCTTTTGCTTCTTGATTCTTATTTTCTAATTCGTTCATTCAAAATGGATTCTCCAAATACAATTAAGAATTGTAACAAAAATATTATTGAATTGTAATATCTATTTTGTATAATAGATACTCGTTTTGGAGGAAAAACGTATGGATATTATTATATATAATATAGTCATTGCTCTAGGAATGCTAATCATGGGATATTTAATCGGATCTATTCCTTTCTCTATTATTCTTTCTAAGACTTTGTATCATAAAGACATCAGAGAATATGGTTCTAAAAACGCTGGTGGAACTAATATGGGTCGTGTCTTTGGTAAGAAAATCGGTGTTATCACTATCTTACTTGATATGGCGAAAACAATTTTAGCTCTTGTAGGCGCATATCTTTTAGTTAATTTAGTTTTTAATCCTTTATTCCAAGAACATTTTGGACAATTACTTTGGGATAATGGCATTCTTTATTACTATTTAGCCGCGCTTGGTGCTTCATTTGGACACTGCTGGCCAATCTATGCTGGCTTTAAAGGCGGTAAGACAGTTTCAGTCTTCACTGGCTTTGGAGTGGGCTGCTCCTGGTTTGAATTCTTAATCGGTTTAATCTGTTTCTTTGGACTCAAAATCAAAACCAAATATGTCTCAGTTGCAAGTATCGGAACAGCGATCGGAATCACTATCACATCATGGGTTATGGCCCTCCTTGTTTTAGTGCTTAAAGATCAACCTGTTTATCTTCAACATTTAGGCATGTGGGGTTGGGGTTATTATCTCCTCGCTGGATGGGAACATGCAAGTGTCATTACGATCATCGCAATTATCCTCGTTGTTCGTCATATCCCAAATATTAAGCGACTCATTAAGGGTGAGGAAAATAAGGTCGGAAACGCTGCAAAATAGTAGCAAATTAGTAGTTTTTTAGTCGAAATAATGAGTGTGAATAAATAAATCACACCTGGAAAACGTCGGTCAAAAAGTTCGATAAATTCGAATGTTTAGATTGACGTTTTTATTTTTATCCACACTGCCTCCCCTACAACCACTACTCGGAATTTTATCACTATTAAAAAGAAGCCCGTTAAGGCCCCTATTTCTCCTCTACCCTAAAACTATTAAGCCCTATGTTGTTGTTCTTCTTTATGCTCCTATTTTGGCGATTTTCGTATTTTAACTTTTCACTAATTTTGAGTATTGTTTTTGTTTCTTTTTTGTACTCTATTTTCCCCTACTCCACTAACAAAAAAGCACCCCATTTTTGGAGTGCAATTTGATGAGAAATTTTGTTATTGATTTCTTTTCATTTGGTTCATGATTTGTCTGATTTGAGCTTCGGATGGGTTACGGCCCATTTGACGATACATGGCTCTAATCATGTTCTCATTAATTGGTGGGTTTTTTTGTAATTCTCTTTTGAAATACCATCTAGCTAAGAAGAAGCCAGCGATTGCGCCACCTAAGATGCAAAGAATGATAGTTACGACAAATCCCCAAATTGGTAATGTGTCCATCATAATGATTAGGCCCTTCCATCGTATTCACCTGTATCGGTTCTTACGGAAATGGTTTCACCATTATCGATGAAGAGTGGGACTCTTAAACGATAGCCAGTCTCTAAAGTTGCATTCTTCATAGCTTTATTGACTGTGTCACCTCTAACAGCTGGTTCACAATCAACGATCTTTAAGGCAACTGAGCTTGGTAAGGTAATACCTAAGATTTCATCTTCATAGAAGAGAATATCGATTTCGAGGTTTTCGGTTAAGAAATTTAATTCCCATTCGAGTTTCTTCTTTTCGATTTCGATTTGTTCGTAGGTGTTATTGTCCATGAAGACTAAGAAATCACCGGAATCATATAAGTAAGCCATTTTCTTCTTTTCAAGCATAGCTTTTTCAACATCGTAACCAGAGTTACGAGCGAGTTCGGTAATTGCGCCAGTTCTCATGTTTTTAGCTTTGACTTTAGCGACCATTTTTCTCATCGCTGTTTTGTTTAAAAGGATATCTAAGACTTGATAAAGGTTACCTTCATCAATGAAATAGTTTCCAGGTCTTAATTCTGTAACGTTCATTTTTATTCCTCCATAAAAACGTAAATATTATAACTAAAAGTCTATAGAATACGCAAATACATATTGTATTTAAGTTCTCTTTCGAGGTTTGTTTTTATTCCATGTCCTGGATAAATAACGTAATTCGCGTTTAATTCTTTTATTTTTAATAAACTATCATTAACTTTTCTTGGTTCACTAGTAATTAAGTCAGTTCGTCCAATGGTGTTAAAAAATAATGTATCTCCACTAAAGATTATTTCTTCATTAATAAAGATATATATAACGCTTCCTTTTGTGTGGAATGGGGTGTGCATTACTTTGATACTAAATCCTAAGAGGTTTAAGTTATCATTATCACTTAATGTGATAAGATGTTTTACTTTCACCACCACATTCATTCCATTATTGAATTCATCACTAAGATTATATTTAGGAGAAGATAAACAAATCTTATCTTCTTCATGAATATAAGTAATCGCGTTAGGATAAACTTTTAAAACATCATTAAGCGCGCCGATATGATCATAATGACCATGAGTGATTAAGATATATTTAATATCGACATTTAGTTTCTTTAAGTGTTCTATTAAGCAGTTATTCGCATTATATCCAGGGTCAATTAAAATACCTTCATTATTATCATTAATAACGGTGTAGATATTACAAGCTTGCCTAGTGATATAAGTGTCTAACTTCATAAAAATAAAAAAGGTTTGGTATTACCAAGCCTATTTTTTCTCCTTATGGACTGTAGATTTTTTGCAACGTGGGCAATATTTCTTTAATTCGAGTCTATCAGGATGTTCCTTACGGTTCTTTTCGGTTAAATAATTTTCTTCACCGCAGACAGTGCATTTCATTAAGATGCTGTGTCTTGCTTCTTTTGATTTTGCCATAATTTAGTCACCTCAATTTTTGTAACGCGATTATCATAACATATTTAAAAACATATCTACAAGATATTTTTTCTAGTTTATAATATGGATAATATGAAAAGAAATGAAACCAAAAAGATAAAAGTCGGAAATATTACGATTGGGGGAAGCCCTAATGTTCTCATTCAATCAATGTGTAATATTAAAACTTCTCGAGTCGAAGAAGTTGCTAAACAAATCAATGATTGTGCCTTTTTAGGCGCGGATTTAATGAGAGTCTCTGTCTTAGATGAAGAAGACGCTTATGCAATTAAAGAACTCAAGAAAAAAATAAATATCCCATTAATCGCTGATATCCATTTTGACTATAAGCTCGCTTTAATTTCTATGGAATCAGGCGTAGATGCGATTAGAATTAACCCAGGAAATATTGGAAGTGATGATAAAGTAAAAGCCGTTATCGATATGGCTAAAGAGAAACATATCCCAATTAGAATCGGAGTAAATTCTGGTTCTATTGATAAAAATATCAATAACAATACCTCTAAACTAAAAGCTGAAGAATTAGTTAAATCCGCTGCTAAAATGGTCAAAACACTGGAGAACCTAGGCTTTTTTGATATTGTAATCTCTTTAAAAGGTAGTCACGTTTTAGAAACAATTGAAGCGTATAGACTCGCGAGTGAAACGTTTAATTACCCTCTTCATTTAGGAATAACTGAAGCCGGTCCAAAAGATATTGGTTTAATTCGAAGCACCGCTGGTTTAGCCCCAATTCTATTAGATGGAATCGGTGATACAATTCGTATTTCTTTATCGGATGATCCTATTGAAGAAGTTAAAGCAGCCCGTCGATTACTTAAAGATTTAGAAATTAGAAACGATTACCCTACTTTAATTTCTTGCCCAACTTGTGGAAGAACCCAAGTTGATTTAGTTCCTCTTGCCAAAAAGATTCTCGCCTTTTTAGAAGAGAATCATATTAATAAAACAGTCGCGATTATGGGTTGTATTGTTAATGGACCTGGCGAAGCTAAACGCGCTGATCTAGGCTGTGCAGGTGGAAAAGGCGTCTTTGCTATCTTTAAAAAAGATAAAGTATTAAGAACTGTTAAAGAAGAAGATATATTCGAAGAGATGAAAAAAGAAATCTTAAAATTATAATTTCTTTAAGAATTCTTCTCTCCAACCTTCTATAAACTTATTATTCATTAGCATTGAAATTTCCTCTTTATATGGAGGATTTTTCTCTATATAAGGTGTTTCAAGAATCTTTGGAATATCAGTGAGCTTTGGATGATGAACAACATAATTTAAGGCATCAAAACCAATATAGCCATAACCTAAATTTTCATGTCTATCTTTATGCGCGCCTACTGGGTTTTTAGAATCATTTATATGTAAAACTAGTAAGCGATCAAGACCGATAATCTTATCAAAAGAAGCGAGGATTTCATCAAAATTTTCTATAGGAAGTCCACTATCTGAGACATGGCAGGTATCTAAACAGACCCCTAGCCTATCTTTGTGCTTGGAGTTATTTATAATATAAGCGAGTTGTTCAAAGGTGGTTCCAAGTTCACTTCCCTTACCCGCCATAGTTTCTAAAGCAATCTTAACATCGGAGTTATCTTTATCTAAAACTTCATCAATTCCATCAATAATAGCGTTTAGCCCGACTTGTTCTCCGTTTCCAACGTGACTTCCTGGATGAAGCACTAAAAGTTTAGCGTGAAAAGCGTGCGTTCTTTGCACTTCACTAAGTAATGCTTTTTTAGCGATATCATAAACGGAAGGATTTCCGATATTGGCTAAATTAATAATATAAGGCGCGTGTACGACAATCTTATCTTCATTAAAGCCGTGTTCAAGTAAAAGCTTTCGACCTTCTTCGATTTTGCATCTATCTAATGGAGAACGAAAGGTGTTTTGTGGAGCGCCTGTATAAAACATAAAGGTCGTAGAACCATAGGAAATGGCCTCTTTGACACTTCCAAGATAAAAATCTGGTCCACTCATAGAGACATGAGAGCCTAAATATAATTTTTCGTTATTCATCTCCTCTAGCCTCCCTTTTATATCTTTCTACTCTTTGTTTACGGATTTCTTTTTTAATTAGTTCGCGACGGTGTTTACGCTTAATATCTTTAACTTCTTCCCTGATTTTCTTTTTATAACCAGGTTTAACTTTCTTATTTTTACCTTTAAGCATTGAAGTTGTTCTTTTGATTTTATTATCAAGTTCTTCATCCTTTTTCTTTTTGGTTGGATGAGTTTTTTCAATTCCTTTACCTTCAAGGAGTTTATTATCTTTTAAGACTAAATATTTAAATGTTGTTCCATGAGAGATAAGTTCTAATGGCTTTTTCGTTGAATCACTATTATAGAAAACATAAGAATTACCTAGTTTATCAAATCTTCCGGTTCTACCCGCGCGGTGATAATAGAATTCGATATTGCTTGGAAGATCAACGCTTAAAACATCACTTACATCTTTAATATCTAGTCCCCTACTAGCCATATCGCTACAGACTAAAATATAGATTTGCTCATTAATGAGCATCTTCATGATGTTTTTTCTTTCTCTTGCGCTTAAATCCCCGGTTAATAAACCAACTTTATATTTATTTTCTTTTAAATAAGCATATATTTCGTTCGCAGTTTCTTTTTTAGATGCAAACACCATCAAAAGGTATGGATTTTTAATATCGATAAATTGTCTAACTGCTTCTTTTTTATCGATGTATTTAATATCAATTAAGTAATGAGTGACATTATCGCTAGTTAAAATATCTTCATTAGTAATTTCAATATTTGTTCCCACATATTTAGATAAAACGCTTAGGCAGTTATTTTCTAAGGTAGCAGAGAACACTAAATATTGAACCTTATGGTCAATAACATCTATTACTGGATCAATTAATTCGAAATAGCCTTCTTTAAGAAGCATATCCGCTTCATCAAAGACGACGGTTTTAACGCTTCTAAGTGATAAAATATCGTTTTTAACGATAACATCATGTAGTCTTCCTGGCGTAGCAATTAAAATTTGAGTGCCATCTTTAAGTCCCGAAATTGAATTAGCAAGTTCTTCCCCTGCTTTAATTAAGCGAACTTTTACTGGCTTTTCGTAATTTATTAATAATTCGTTAGCAAAGCTAAAGATTTGGCTAGCTAATTCTCTTGTAGGAGCGATTATTAAAGCCTGAACTTCTTTAAGACTTGGATCAATACTTTCTAGAATTGGGACTAAGTAACATAAGGTCTTTCCACTTCCAGTTGCAGATTGAACGAGTAAAGTCTCTCCTTTAAGAGCTTTAGGAATAACTCGAAGTTGAATTGGAGATGGGTTAAAATACTTCGCCTTATTAAGCGAATTAAGCATATCAGTAGATAAATTTAGACCTTTAAATGACATAACTTTGTTAATTATACACTAGAAATGAATAATGTGCTAATATGTAAGCATATTATGGAAGTTAAAGTTATTAAGCCATTCGGTTATTGCGCTGGCGTTGAACACGCAATCTTAATGGCGATAAATATTAAACTTAAAAACCCAAATCGACATGTCGTTATTTTGGGGATGCTCGTTCATAATCATGACACGCTTAAAATGCTTAAAAAAGAAGGCGTAGATGTCATTTATGAAAAAGGAAAAACATATTTAGAATTAATAGATAAAGTTAAAGATGATGATATCGTTATTTTAACTGCGCATGGTCACGCCCTTGAAGTAGAAACTATCTTAAAAGATAGACATATTGAATATGTTGATACCACTTGCCCATTTGTGAAAAAGAATCATGAGCGTATTTTAAAAGCGTTAAACGAAGGCCATGAAGTTATCTATATTGGTAAAGAAAACCACCCAGAAGCTATCGCTGCGTTATCGCTTAATAAAGATAAAGTACACTTATTAGATATAAATAAAAATAATAAGTTACATCTTAAAGATGAATCCCCATTCGTGGTGAATCAAACCACTCTTTCAGAGCTTGAAATTTCCCAAATAGTTGAGAACCTATATGAAATTTATCCAAAAGCGATAATTACTGATACGGTTTGTTATTCATCAAGTGAAAGACAAAAAGCCATCTTATCAATAGATAAAGATATCGATATTATTTATGTTTTGGGTAGTACAATTTCCAATAACACTTTAACCTTAAAGAAGCTTGCGGAAGAGTCTCACCCTAATTCAAAAGTAATCATGATTGAAAATGCTTCCTTTATTAATAAAGAAGATTTAAAGGGAGTAAAGAAAGTCGCTATTACTTCTGGTGCATCCACTTCGAAAGAAACGGTTCTAGAAGTGAAAGAGTTCTTAGAAAATATTTAAAAAGCTGACATATGTCAGCTCTTCTTTTTATTTGATTAGTTCAGGTAGTTTTTCGTGATCCACGATATCAATTCTTAATGAAGGATCTATTTCAAGTAGAAGTTCTTTCATTGTTGGCATGAAGATTCTTTCAATTTCGTGTGACACTTCTAAATAGTTATAGTGATTCGCAATTACTTCTCTACGTACATGATGAGGAGCGTCACCTGAAATA
This sequence comes from uncultured Caryophanales bacterium, assembly GCA_946630435.1. Lineage (GTDB taxonomy): Bacteria > Bacillota_I > Bacilli_A > RFN20 > CAG-826 > Fiminaster. The sequence continues at coordinate 38,282 of CAMOYS010000001.1, forward strand.
AATAAATCATAACCTTCTTTTTGTGCTTCTTTATAGCGGCGGGAACCACCACCACCAACGATTGCCACTGTTTTAATTCTTTCTTTTCCAGCGTGAACGAGTAAAGAATAATCTAAACCCATAATTTTGTTAAAATACTTAACAAAGTCATGGATTTCCATTTCTTCAGCTAGTTCTCCACCCCTCGCCATTGAACAGAATTCAAGTGGTTTAATGTTTTTTAAGCCCATCTTTTGAGCTAAAGCATCATTCATTCCGCGATAACCTGTATCGAAGTTAGTGTGCATTGAATAAACAGGAATATCTAGTTCATCTACTTTATTAACTAGTTCGCGCTTAATCTCATCATATTTTAAGGTGCGGTATCTAGTTCCATAGATAAATGGATGGTGAGTGAGAATTAAATCTGGCTTATGATCAAGTTTTAAGATTTCATTTAAAGAAATCTCATCTAAATCTAAACATAATACGATATGACTAGTTTCTTCTTTTAAATTACCAGTCATTAAACCCACAAAGTCTCCTCTTGATTTGATTCTTTTTGGGAAATATTTCGCAAGTTGTCTTAAAAGTAGATTAGTTTTCATCATCTTCTAACTCCTTTAATTTCTTTTCAATCAAACTGGATTTAACTCGTTTATTAATCACTTTAAGTTCATCTATATTGCTACTTTCTTCATTATAATGAAGTCCATAACGATAAACATCATTTGGATAGGTCGCTTTACCTTTGATGAATCGGGTAATTAAATAGTTTTTTCCTGCCTCAGTTACTTTTATTTCTTCATCAATCTTATAATCTAAAATAACTAAGACACGACGGACTAATTCATAATCAGAATGAGGTTCGAGAATAATTTCTTTTACGTTTTGAAGCTTATCTTCGTTTTCTAAAAGGATTTCAACGATATTTATACCGCCCATCCCAGCGATAACAAGCGAGTTAACATCTTCCTTTAAATCTTTAATTCCATTCGATAATAAAGAGGTAACTTTAGTTAAACCGTCTACATTATGAGAAAGATTTAAAAAAGGCCCCTTCTTATTTTCCACCGCATAGATTTTCTTGATATTATCGCTTTGCGATAAAATCTTCTCTAATTCCCCGTGATCTGCGCCGACATCAAAAACGGTGTCATAAGATACTAAGGATGCGATTTTACTTAAACGAAGGGACCTCATAACTTATTTCTACTTAAGATATTTATAGTCACTTAAGCGTTTGGAACGGTTTTGATGAGAAAGTTTCTTTAAAGCTTTCGCTTCAATTTGTCTAATACGTTCACGAGTAACGCCAAATTCACGACCGACTTCTTCAAGAGTTCTTGGATGGTTATCATCTAAACCATAACGGAGTCTAAGGACTCTTTCTTCTCTATCAGTTAAGTCTTTCATGACTTCATAAAGAGCGTCTCTTAAAAGAGATCTTGTTGTGTATTCATCTGGAGACATTGTTTCTTTGTCTTCGACAAAGTCTCCTAAATGAGAATCTTCTTCTTCCCCAATTGGAGTTTCAAAAGAAACTGGTTCTTGGTTAAGTCTTTGGATTTCTCTAATTCTTTCTGGAGAAAGGAATCCATCAAGTTTCGCACTGATTTCTTCCGCGGTTGGTTCTCTATCAAGTTCTTGAACGAGTTGTCTTTGAGCGCGGGTAATCTTATTAATTGTTTCCACCATATGGACTGGAATACGAATGGTGCGAGCTTGGTCAGCGATTGAACGGTTGATAGCTTGACGAATCCACCAGGTGGCGTAAGTTGAAAACTTAAAGCCTTTAGTGTAGTCAAACTTTTCCACCGCTTTAATTAAGCCAGTATTACCTTCTTGGACTAAATCTAAGAATGGCATACCGCGTCCAGTATATCTTTTGGCAATAGCGATAACTAAACGTAGGTTAGCATTAATGAGTTGCTCTTTAGCTTCTTCATCACCTTCAGCGATTCTTTTAGCGATGATTGGCTCTTCTTCAGGGGTGAGTAATGGGACTTTACCGATTTCTCTTAAATAGATTTTAACGGAATCGTTAACTTTAACATCACCACTGACAAATTTAGTTAAGTCAGAAAGGTCTTGTTCAGTTGGAACATCATCTTCATTCAATTCGATTTCATCTTCATCAAAGAAATCATCGGCGTCGGCATCGAGGAATAAATCATCTTCGCTTTCATCGCCAGTGAAATCGATGTTATCGATTGAGAGTTCATCGTCATCAGAGACAACGTTGATACCATTTTTCTTAAAATAGTCCATCATCTCTTCGATATCATCATCGGTAAGATCAAATTGAGTGAAGGCTTCATCAATTTCAGATTGTTCTAAAGTATTTCCTTCTTCTTTGGCCTTAGCCACTAAACGTTTTTTGATGGAATCAGCTGTTTCGATTTCATCTTCATCGTCATCTAATAAAAGCGCAGGTTTTTTAATCTTCGCTTCCTTAGCGGCGGCTGGTTTTTTCTTGGTGTCTTTCTCTTTTTTTGGCATATATTAGTTTCCTTTCTAACTAAATTATGTTTCTATTTATTGGTTCTTTTGATGTAATCATCAAGAAGGCGAGCTTTCTCTTCATCGCTCTTCCCTTCAAAGGCTTGTTTAAGTAAATCCTTCTGATAAATCTTATCGCGCCTTAATTTAATCTCGTTTGCGTAATCAGTTAATACCGATTTGGTTTCAACTGGATTATCTTTCATCGTGATCGTTACTATTTCATCAATCAGCTCTTGTTTGTTCTCCATATCACTTAGTGATATCGTGGTAACTAAGTCCGCTGCATCGATCCCTTGATGAGATTTAGCGTAATCGAGAATGAAGTTAGCGATGTTTCGATAAAGCTCATCGGAGAAGTATTTAACATTGCTCTCATAGAATTCAACGGCCTCTTTATTGATTAACATTTGACCTAGAAGTTGTTTTTCCGCATTCTTTAAGTACTTCATATCGCGGCTCATTTTTGTCTTTTGTTCCTTCGAGGTGTTTGTGAATTCACTATAAACAAAGCTTTCTTGTTTACTTTCCGCTTTTTGCTTTTCTTTTTTAGCTAAAGCTACGTGGTCTTTAATGGTGTTGACTTCAAAGCCAGTCACTCGCGCAAGCTTATAGATATAATCATTAAGTTCTAGACCGTTTTGAATACTTACAAGTAAAGGGGTAAAGTGATTAATTACTTTGTAACGGTCCGCTTGAGTGGCTAAAGGTGCTGTCTTTGTATAATAGGCTAAAGCGAAGTTAAATGGATTAACCAAAGTATTGATATAAGCGTTTAATCTTTCTGGTCCTTCTTTATGAAGGATTTCATCGGAGTCTTTACATATTTCGTTTGGATCGCTCACTAAACGATAATTGATTTTAGCTTCGTCAAACATAGAGATAATATTCATCATCGCAATTTGACCAGCTTTATCGTTATCTAGACAAAGTCTAATTTCAACATTTGCCCTTTTCAAAGTTTGAACATTAGTTTTTGTCATCGCGGTTCCCATTAAACCAACGACTGAATGAACACCGATAGAATCAAGCGCGAATACATCCATGAAACCTTCTACAACATATAAATAGCCATCATGTTTCATGGTGTTTTTAGCTAAATCATAGTTATAGAGAATGTTTCCTTTGGAAAATATCTTCGTTTCAGCGGTATTAACATATTTAGGGTCGTCTTTATTAGCGTTATCGAGTTTACGGGCGCTAAAACCGACGAATTGGCCGTTATTATCTTTGATAGGGAAGATAACTCGACCGGCATTGCTATCCTTCATCCCTGAGGTCTTTACAAGCGAAATACCAATATCTTCAATATTTTTATAGGAATACTCTTTTCTTTTTAAGTAATCGATAGATAAAGAGCCATCCTTAAAAGCATAACCTAAAGAGAATTTAGCGATTTGTTCATCACTTAAACCTCTTTCGGATAAATATTGATGAGCGACTCGGCCTTCTTCAGTACTAAGACCATATTGATAGAAGGTAGCGAGGTCTGTTATGCATTTGTATAAAGTTGCTTTAGATTCATCCACTTTTACTTTGAATTCGTTTTGATGGAGTCTTGGATCATCATAACCAATCATTTCAGCGACGCGCTTAATTGCTTCACTATAAGTGATATTCTCATAGCGAGATACAAAACTAAAGACATCGCCGCTAGTGCCACATACAAAGCACTTAAACATATTCTTATCTTTAGATATGGATAAGGATGGGTTATGGTCATCGTGAAAAGGACAAATGGCAAAATAGTTACGACCTTTTTTGATAACATTAATGTAGCTTGAAATAATGTCGACAATATCGGCACGGGATTTGATTTCGGCTACAAGAGATGGATCAAAGGCCATAATATTCCTCCTAACTTTATACTATAAATCTACTAATAAACCACTATTCTTCAATTTTATCTAAAAGATAGTTTCTAACTTCACTAATTGGAAGTCTGACTTGTTCCATAGTGTCACGGTTACGGATTGTAACACTATTATCAGTGGCTGTATCGAAGTCAACAGTGATACAATATGGGGTTCCGATTGCGTCTTGTCGACGATATCTTTTACCGATAGAACCAGTCTCATCGTAAGTGATGGAGAAGTGTTTATTTAGTTTATTAACTAATTCTTTAGCTTGCTCTCCAAGTTGTTTGGATAATGGAAGAACTGCTGCTAAATAAGGGGCTAAGATTGGTTTAAAGTGCATGACGATACGATCTTCCTTTTCAAGGTGTTCGACATCATACGCTTCGGTTGCGACCATTAAGAAGATTCTTTCAACACCCATTGATGGTTCGATACAATATGGGACGTATCTTTCATTAGTTTCTGGGTCTAAATAATCTAAAGATTGTTTACTATAAGAGATATGACGGTTTAAATCATAATCAGTACGGTCAGCAACGCCTAAGATTTCTCCCCAACCAAATGGGAATTTATATTCGACGTCGCAGGTTGCTTTACTATAGAAAGCAAGTTCAGCGGCTTCATGGTCTCTATAACGAAGGTTTTCTTCACTAATTCCTAATGATTCAAGGAACTTAAGTGAATAGTCTTTCCAATAGGAAAACCATTCTAAGTCAGTGCCAGGTTTACAGAAGAATTCCATTTCCATTTGTTCGAATTCTCTCACTCTAAAGATGAAGTTCCCTGGAGTGATTTCATTACGGAATGATTTACCGATATTACAAATACCAAATGGGATTTTTCTTCTCGTTGTTCTTTGAACATTTTTAAAGTTAACGAACATTCCTTGAGCGGTTTCTGGTCTTAAATAGACTTCAGTTGAGCTATCTTCAGTGACACCGATATGAGTTTTAAACATCATATTGAATTGGCGGATGTCAGTAAAGTTAGACTTACCACAGATAGGACATTTGACATGGTTATCTTTGATAAACTTAACCATATCTTCGTTTGTCATAGCGTGAACATCAACATCAGGATATTGTTCTTCAATTAAATTATCCGCACGATGACGAGATTTGCATTCCTTACAGTCAATAAGGGGATCATTGAAAGTAGAAACGTGTCCGGTAGCTTCCCAAACTTTTGGGTTCATTAAGATTGCAGCGTCAAGTCCAACATTAGTTGGAGATTCATTAACGAACTTCCTCCACCACAATCTTTTAATGTTATTTTTGAGTTCAACTCCTAAAGGACCAAAGTCCCAGGAATTAGAAAGTCCACCATAGATTTCGCTATCTTGATAGACAAATCCACTCGTAATTAAATGATTAACGATTTCATCGAATTTTTTATCCATTTTCTATACCTTCTTATATAAGCAATTGCGCAAAATTATAACTCGAAAAAGTTACTTGTCAACCATTTATAAGTGTATTTTTTAAATTATTTGATTATTCTTCTTATGAAGGCGATGGATTTGAGGTTCAAGTCCACCGTATCAAGCGCGAATTGCTCTAATATATTTAAGACGTGTAATGATTCTTCTTTTGGAAGCACTGCTTTAGCGAAGTTATCGATATCTACTTTAAAGATGTAACGGAGGATCTTTAGTTCGTTTGCATTTAATTTAAGGTGAATAGAGGCGTCAAAACAGTTTTCACAAATAAATCCTCCATCCATAGTAGAAAGGGCGGTAATTGCCTCTTTTTGGTGGCAAATTTGGCATGAATCAACATTGAGTCCATATCCAGTTGAGATTAAAACTTTCGCAAAATAGATTAAAGCAAGAGTTAAACCATCAAAGCCTTCATCAAGTAAAGAAAGAACCTTATCCAATATTGGATAAATGATCGAAGCTTCATCTTTAGAGATAATTTTATTAGTGATTTCTGATATAAAATCGAGGATCGCTAAGGAGGTTAAACCTTCCTTCGCATGCAGGTATGAATTTAATAAAGTGCCTGTTCGAAGGTTATAGCCTTCTTTTCCTTTAGATAGTTCAAGTCGAACTTTATTAAATTTAGTAACTAAAACTTTGTTTTTAGAATCAATCTTCATCACTCCTTTGGCTAAAAAGGAATGAATATTTTCGTTAGATAAAGCAGTCACCATCATATCATTATCTTTAAATGGTGACTCACGGAGGATGATTGCTTCAATTTCAAACATAATTAGTTTTTGTAGCCGAGTTCTTTTAATAAGCGAGGATTATTTAACCAGTCTTCTTTAACAGAAACGAATAATTCAAGATAGATTGGTTGATTATAATATTCTTCTAAATCTTTACGGGCTTTAATGCCGATAGCTTTAAGTCTCTTTCCTTCTTTACCGATGATTATTCCCTTATGGGAATTTTTATCAACGATAATCGTTGCTTTAATATAAGTTGCCCCTTTAGAAGATTTAACAGAGTCCACTCTTACGGCGAGATAATGAGGGACTTCATCACGGAGAGTTAAAAGAAGCTTCTCTCTAATAACTTCCTTAATAAAGAAAGAAGAATCTTTATCACTCACTTGATCTTTTTCAAAATAACGTGGTCCTTCTTTCATGACCGCTTTAATTTCGTTAAGTAAAGTATCAACATTGAAGTTATCTAAAACAGACATCTCAATGATTTTAGCGTTTGGATACGCTAAAGCGTATTTGGCTTTGATATTCTCCGCTTCAGTGATACGGACTAAATCAATTTTATTTATAACAACGAAGAACGGACAATCTTTACGAAGAGTTTCCGCGATGTAACGATCTCCTTCATCAAATCTTCTTGAAGCATCGACAACAAGGACCACTGCATCCACTCCATTAACTGAAGTTAGAGCCTCTTTATTCATGTTTTCACCGAGTTTGGTGTTTGCTTTATGAATCCCAGGAGTGTCAACAAAAACGATCTGATATTCATCGTCATCATAGACTCCTCTAATAGAGTCTCTTGTTGTTTGAGCTTTATCAGTAACGATTGATAACTTAGTTTCGAGCAAAGCGTTAGTTAAAGTTGATTTACCAACATTAGGACGCCCCACAATTGCAACAAAACCAGTTTTCATTATTCTAAATCCTCGCCTGAGAAAGCGAATGGAAGTAATTCACTAATAGTGGTTTCTTGGATGTTATCCTTAAGATTGCCCATATAAATTGGGGCATCTTTTGGGAATAATTCACTGATAACTTGGCGGCACGCTCCACAAGGAGAACATGGTCCATCTGTATCAGCAGATAAAGCTAAGGCGACTAAGTCTTCCTTTTTACATCCATGCATATAAGCGTTATATAAGGCGTTTCTTTCAGCGCACATACAAAGTGGATAAGAGGAATTTTCAATATTTGCCCCTAAAAATACTTCACCGCTTTTAGTTAAAACAGCAGCTCCAACAGCGAAATGGGAATATGGGGAATAAGAGAGCTTGCGGGCTTCTTTAGCTTTTTCATGTAAGGCAAATTTATCCATCTTTTCTTTCTCCTAAAATCTTATCTTGAAGAGCAAACATCACTTCTTCATCCTCTTTCTTCATATGATCATATCCAAGTAAATGGAGTAAACCATGAACGAAGAGGAAGGACATTTCTCTATTTAGAGAATGACCGTAGTCTTTAGCTTGTTCTTCCGCTTTTTGATACGAGATTATGATGCTTCCTAATGAGTTAGGCGCGTCTTCGTTAATTGTTTCTTCTTCATCATCATAAAAGGCGAAACTAATGACATCGGTTGGTCGATCGATACCTCGATAAGTCTTATTGATTTCGTGAATTCTATCATTATCCACGATTGAGACATCGATATAGTAATCGTCTTTAACCCCTACTTCCTTAAACACTTTATCCACTAAAGCAAGGAAAGTTGATTCATATTCATCAAATGATGAAGGTCCGTAATTAACAAAATCTAATTCCATATTATCTCGTGGAGAAATTATAACATATCATCTTCTTTTTTGTTAAGGTTAATTACATCCATGAATCTAGCCTTAGCTTTTTGGAAATCACTATAAGTGTTATCGTAATTTGATAAGGCGCTTAAATTCTCATAGAAATAGTTAAATAAGAAGAAATGGAAGATGACATAGTTCACACTGACGAGGTGATTCATGATCATGAGTAGGACCGCTAATGCCAGATTCACAAACATCATTAGGGTCCTACGCATGGAGATGTTGAAGCCAAATTTACGGGATTTTTGATTTAAGATAATTATTTCTGATATGAACTCTGGTTCTTCGAGTTCTTTGTCATTTAGAGTTTTTGTTTCGGCTTCACTTATCTCTTTAAATGACTCTTTCTCTTTAGAGAATAATGTAAGAGCAAGAGTAATTACCATGATGATTATTAAAGGAAATGCGGAGTAGACATCGTTTAAAAGAAGTACAAAAAGAATTGATCCTAGGACTAAAAGGGATGCCTGAGAAGTACGTGGCAATTCGAATTGTAGACGTTTGGTTTTATGGTATAAGACGAAACGATCCTTTCTCTTATTGCCGCAATTCTTAAAGAAATCACTCAGGTATTCACTATCAAACCATTCAATACACTTTAGGGTGTACCAATTGGTTAATAGTTCGGATAGGGAGAATAGTACGAGGAAAATAATCGGAAGAAAAATGAATTCATCAGCTTTTACAAAGTAAAGTCCGAAGGCAATTAGAGCAACCGAAAGGAAAGGCATAAGAGCAAGAAAGACAGACTTGCTAGTAGCTAGTAAATGCTGTTCTTTTGCTTCGACTTTACTGGCTTGACCGATGGAAACTATCTCCAAATATTCTCCATTAAATAAGGAATTAAAGGTAGAAAGTGACTCCTTTTTTATCCCCCTGGCTGGATCTAAGTATCTCACTTTATCTTTATTGATACTTAACACAACGACTGCGTGACGAGAGTACTTCTCGCCCCCATCATCAAGAAGCGCTATCAAAGGAAAATGATATTTCTCGTCCATGTGTGAATCTTTGTCACGAAAACCGTTCAGAATCAGCCCATAACTGTGTGCGATATCGATAATTTCGTGAAATGAAAAATCCTCGTTGCGTTTGCCTGGCTTTTCAATGTATAAGTACCCCCTATTTTTATACACGTTCGCTAAAAGGATTTTTAAAGCAGCGAAACCGCAGTCGTGATCGTTGCCTTGGTAGATAAAGTATTTTTTCATACTAATTTCCCCCTACACCATTAAGTAGGGATTTTTTTGGAAAAAGTGCTCAAAAATTTTAGTATTAAAAAAGATGTATCTTTGATACATAATCACTAAATAAATTTTTCACATTTTTTCGAAAACTTATTATTAAATGAAAAAAATTCCCGTTTTGGACAGGAACTTTTCTTATTTGTCTAAGCGTTTATCATCCATATAAACTTCATCGATTGTGCCACTAGCAATGAGCCTACCATCTTTAGAATAGAAGACTGCTTCTTGACCAGTTGTGACTGCTTTATATGGAGTGTAGGTACAGATTATTTTATCCCCTACTTTATCAATTGTAGCTGGGTGATCTTTTTGACGATATCTAAATTTAGCGCCTACTTCGATTGGGAATTCTTGGTTAGGGTCAATAACATTTATCTTGTTTACGATACATTTATTAGACATTAAATAGGATTCGACTTCACCTCTTGTAACGTAAAGAATATTCTTTTTAGCGTCTTTTTTAACGATGAACCAACCGGTAGCTTTTTCACCGCTTATGCCACCTATTCCTAAGCCTTTATGTTGCCCGATAGTGTAATAATACACTCCGTTATGTTTTCCGATAACTTTATTAGTGTCAATATCAACAATATCTCCTTTTTGAGCAGGGATATAATTCTTTAAGAATTCACGGAAATTTCTTTCCCCGATAAAACACACTCCAGTGGAATCTTTTTTATTTGCGACTGCTAAATCTAGTTTACTAGCGATATCTCTTACTTCTTCTTTAGTGAGATCTGCTAATGGGAATAAACAAGATTTAATTTGCTCTTCATTTATTTGACTTAAGAAATAAGTTTGGTCTTTATTATCATCCTTACATTTACATAAGAATTCGTGACCATTATATGTGGTTTTCTTCGCGTAATGCCCCATTGCAATCTTATCAAAGCCATTCTTCTTCGCGAACTCTAAAAAGGCATCAAACTTAATATATTTATTACATAAAATATCTGGGTTTGGGGTTCTTCCACATTCATATTCAGAGATAAAGAAAGAGAAGACATGGTCCCAATATTCTTTGATAAAGTCAACACGTAAAAGAGGAATATCAAGAGCCTTAGCCACTATTAAAGCGTCTTCATAATCCTTTTCTTGTGGGCATTGGTCATCTTTAATAGTAGGATTTCCTAAAATATCGTTATTAGTGAAAGCATCCCAGTTACGCATAAAACAGCCGGATACTTCATATCCTTCTTTCTTAAGAAGATAAGCCGCAACTGCGCTATCAACACCACCGGAAAGACCGACTAATACTTTCATTTAATAATTTCCTTACTATCTAAAATCAAAGTGAATGGACCATCATTTGTAAAATCTAATTTCATATCGGCACCGAATATGCCTTCTACAATATGAAGATTTGATTCATGAAGCTTTGTATTGAAATAAAGATATAATTCTTTAGCTTCATCAGGTCTCATACAATCAGTGAAGGAAGGTCTTCTTCCCTCTTTCACGTTAGCATATAAAGTGAATTGGGAGATTGACATTAGTTCACCATTAATATCGTTTAAGGATAGGTTTGTTTTCCCATTTTCATCCGGGAATATCCTTAAGGATAAAAGTTTATTTACCATCTTATCGACGGTTTCTTTATTATCACCACTAGTAAAAGACACTAAAAGGAGAAGACCTTTTTTGATCTCACCTTTAAGCTCATTATCAATTATAAGTTTCGCATCAATAGCGTTTTGAGTGATAATTCTCATGTTTATTTAACGTAAGCGTGAACAGTTGGAGGAGCTTGGACGAATTCATCAACAATAACAAAGGCTGATTCAATATCTCTAACAACTTCTTCGATATTGTCTTTGTTGGTGTAAATTGTGCATAAAGTATCATCAACGTTAACTTTATCGCCAACTTTCTTACCTAAAACAATACCCGCAGACATATCGATAATATCGTCAAATGTTTCTCTACCTGCACCTAAGCGCATTGCGCTTTCGCCAATTTCAAGAGCGACGATTTGTTTAACATAGCCAGGTTTAGTGGCTTTAACTTCAATGATATTTTTACTAACTTCAAATTTCTCTGGATGATCGATATAAGAAACATCTCCACCTTGAGCGATGACAAGTTCACGAAGTTTTTGGAAGGCACTACCATCAGCGATAACTTTCTTAAGCATTTCAATACCTTCTTCTTCTGAACTAACAACTTTAGCTTGTTCAAGCATAATTGCACCAGAATGGAGGCAGATATCAACGAAGTCTTTTGGACCTCTACCCTTAAGGGTCTCAATCGCTTCTTTAACTTCTAAGGAGTTACCAACGGCAAGACCTAAAGGTTGACTCATATCGGTTAAAACCGCACGGGTATCTTTACCTAAAGATTTACCGATATCCACCATTGTGTGAGCAAGTTTTAAAGCGTCATCATATGTTTTCATGAAAGCACCATTACCGAATTTAACATCGAGTAAGATACAATCACTACCACTAGCGAGCTTTTTAGACATAATTGAGGCAGCGATAAGAGGTAAGGATTCAACAGTACCTGTGACATCTCTTAAGGCGTACATCTTTTTATCAGCAGGAACTAATGTTCCAGTTTGACCGATAATCGCTAAACCGATATCGTTCATTTGTTTCTTAAATTGTTCGACTGTTTCAAAGACATTTAAGCCTGGAATGGATTCAAGTTTATCTAATGTACCTCCGGTATGACCTAAACCACGACCGGACATTTTTGCGACTTTAACACCGCAAGCGGCAACCATTGGACCGACTGCTAAGGAAGTTTTATCACCAACACCACCAGTGGAATGCTTATCAACTTTGATACCTTTAATATCACTTAAGTCAACGATATCTCCAGAAACTCTCATTGTTTCTGTAAGAGTAACGATTTCACGGTTTGTCATGCCTTGGAAGACAATCGCCATAAATAAAGCTGAGATTTGATAATCAGGGATTGAGCCATTAACGTACCCGTTAACAAAAAACTTAATCTCTTTATCTGTTAATTCTTTACCTTCTCTTTTTTTGACAATTATATCTACCATTCGCATAAATAAACTTCCTCCTCATTAGATAGAATAGTAAATTATACCAACTTTTCTTATTTTATTAAATAAGTTTCGCTCTCATTTTGCATATTTGAGACAAATTTTCCCAAAGAGCCGACTTCCTATATGAAATTTGCATAGAAGTGGATGAATAATTATTTTATAATTGAACCGAAATTATATGGAAAAATTTAAAGAACATCTTCAAAAATATCTTGATGAGAAGACTATTTCTAGCCTCATTGATTCTTTTAGTAAAAAAGAACAAAAAGGTTTGTTTTTGAATTATCTGAAAATCAATGATGAAGAATTTTTAAAAGAATTCCCTTTCGTTAAACTTCACCCATATGTCGAGCATGGCTATCTTTACGATAAAGATGATTATAATTTTGGAACATCATTAATCCATGAGCTTGGTGGAGTTTATATTCAAGATCCATCCGCGATGATTGTTTCTTCCCTTCTACCTATTAATGAAAACGATTTAATTCTTGATATGTGTTCCGCTCCTGGAGGAAAGCTTGTTCAAGCCTCTTTAGCGCTTCAAAATAAAGGCCAAATTTTAGCGAACGATCTCTCATTTTCGCGTGCTTTAACCTTGTTAAGTAACGTTGAAAGAATGGGTTTAGATAATGTTACAGTTACTTCTTTAGACTTTAAGAGAATCTATAAGAATCTTCCTAATTATTTTTCTAAAATCATCCTTGATGCACCTTGCTCAGGAAGTGGAATGTTTAGAAAAGATGAAAAGATGATTAAAGACTGGACTTATGAGAAAGTTATTAAAAATAGCATCATTCAAAAAGAATTAATTGATATGGCTATTTATATGCTTAAAGATGGCGGAACCTTAATCTATTCAACCTGTTCTTATTCATATGAAGAAGATGAAGAAATCGTAGAATATGCGTTAAATAATCACAAAGACATTCACCTTATTAATATAAATAATAATATAAAGGGATATCGAGACCCTTCTTATAAAGAAACAATCCACCTTTTCCCTTCGATTAATGATGGCGAAGGCCAATATATCGCCATGTTTAGAAAAGATGGTGTTTTAGCCAATAAAAAATTAGAACCTCAATTAATTACAAAAGAGAATAAATCCAAAGGCGGAAAACGCATTATCGAAACTTATAAAGTTAACCATCTATTTAAAGATGAAATAATGAAATACGCTATCCGTCCTGGAACATTTGTGTCCACCACTTACGATGGCAAAAACGATTTAAAATATGAACATCATTACGCAAGAACTCAACTCTTTGGGAAAAATTGTCTCAATATTTCAAGAGAAGATACTCTTAAATTTATTAAAGGGGAGCCAATAAAAGTTGATTCAGACTTAGAACACATCTTCCCTACTTATAACGGCTTAACAATCGGCTATATGAGCAATAAAAAAGGGGTAAGTAAGAATTACTACCCCAAAGGTTTAAGAAAGATAATTAATTAAAGTGTAGATAGTTGAGAAGCGATAACGGCGTTTTCCGTTCCAACATAACAGAATTGTTTGTGTTGTCCAGAAGCTGCTCCTTCAGGAACTGATACCGATTTAATTGCATCAGCGGATTTTGCATCCCACCACGCTTTAGCGTGCTCTTCGTTATCAAAGAACCAAGCAAATAATAATTCGGTTGAAGGTTCTCCTGAAACATCAATATAAATCTTCCCAGCTTCTAAATAATATTGGAAGCCTTCAGCACCTGTGGCAGGACCACCGTAATCTCTATCGGACTTATATTGAACGCTATAGCCTTCTTTAGTTAATCTTTTCTCGCATTCAAGAACATCGCTTGTTGATCCACAAGAAGCAAGAAGCATTGTAGATGCAAGTGCGAGCGAAAATGTTCTAATTAAGTTCATTGGAATTCCCCCTTTTAAAATTGTTAATTATTTATAATTAGAAAGCGCCAAAGCCAGCGTCTTTAACAGCTTGTTCATGGCCAACATAAACAACGTTGTTATGAACGCCAGTTTTTAATGTTTCACTGACTAATTTAGATGCAGCAGCATCCCACATTTTGTTAGCGGATTCAATATCAACAAAGAAATATGCGTTAAGCATAATGGCGCCATCGCCATTTGAAACTTTTGTAGCGGTTAAATAATGTTCGAAGCCTTCTAATGGAAGATCTTTTGGTGCATCAGAAGCAGCGTAAAGAGAAACGCTATACTTTAAATCTGTAAGTTTTGTTTTAACACCGTTTGGATCAACTTTGGCTTGGCAGCTACCTAAGACTAGTGTAGAAGCCATAAGTAAAGTTAAAGTTTTAATTGATTTCATATACTTATATCTCCTTTTATATGATGTAATCATTATATTTTTCATTTATAGTGAATTCAATTTTTTATTAAAAAACTATCAGAAATCCCATCAATGGGAAAAATTTCCCAAAGAGCCGATTTCTTAATGAAAAAAAGAAGCCCATTTCTGAGCTTCTAAGTTTTATAAACCTTTTTTAATTAATTCTTCAAGATGTTCAGCTTTTTCATATGAATCATCAAGAACAAATGTAATTTCAGGTGTTTTACGAATATCGAGTTTTTTCGCTAAGGAGGAACGAATAAACCCTTTGCATTTATTTAATGCTTGTAAGTTTTCTTGAGGATTTTTGCTTCCAAGGAAGGAAACATAGACTTTTGCGTAAGAGAAATCAGTGGATACTTTGACTTCTTGAATAGTTACAAATCCAATATGAGGATTTTTGACTTCAAATTGGATGATTTCAGTTATGTTTTTACCGATAACTGATTGAATTCTTTGGGTGCGATCCGCCATTAGGCTTTCTCCACCATTTCGTAACCTTCAATAATGTCCATTTCTTTAATATCGTTGAAGTTTTCGATGCTAATACCACATTCGAAACCTTCTCTAACTTCTTTCGCGTCGTCTTTAAATCTCTTTAAGGAAGCAATCTTACCAGTATAGGTAATTACCCCATTACGAAGTAATCTAATCATGGAATTCGCTTTAATTGTGCCACTTGTAACATAGCAGCCAGCGATTGTTCCAACTTTAGAAATCTTAATCGTGGTTCTAACTTCAGCTTGTCCGGTAACTTGTTCGACTTTTTCTTTCTTAAGCATACCTTTCATCGCATCTTGCATCTCGTTTAATAAGTCATAGATGATTTGATAAAGTCTAATTTCAACTTTCTCTTGTTCAGCCTTTTGACTAATCATGCTAGATGGTCTGACATTGAAACCATAAATAATAGCGTTACCAGCGCTAGCGAGCATAATATCACTTTCAGTGATAGCGCCTGCACTAGCATGGATAACTTTAATGTGAACTTGGTCATTGGATAACTTCTCTAATGAAGCTTTAATTGCTTCAGCAGATCCGTTAGTGTCACATTTTAAGATAACATTGATATCTTGAACTTCACCTTCATGAATACGGTTATATAAGTCATCAAGGGAACGAGCGCTTGTCGCGTTTTGAGTTTCCTCTTTCTTCGCTAAAGCACGTTTGAAGGCAATATCTCTAGCTTGTCTTTCAGTTGGGAAAGCCATAAATTTATCACCAGCATTAGGAACTTCACTTAAACCAATAACACTTACTGGAGTGGATGGAGTTGCTACTTTTAAGGTCGCTCTATGTTCGTTAGACATACGTCTAATTTTACCATAAGCAGTACCCACGACAACGTAGTCTTGGAATGATAAAGTACCATTTTGGACTAAAAGGGTAGCCTTTGGACCTTCACCTTTATCAAGGTTAGCTTCAATAACTGTACCAATCGCAAAACGATTTGGATTTGCTTTAAGTTCAAGGATTTCAGCGGTTACAAGAATTGCTTCGAGTAATTGCTTAATACCAATTTGTTTTTTGGCAGAGATATCGCAGAAGATAGTGTCACCACCATATTCTTCTGGGATGATATCATAGGCCATGAGTTCGTTACGAATCTTCTCAGTATTAGCCCCTTCTTTATCGATTTTATTAACAGCGACAATAATTGGGACATTAGCCGCTTTAGCGTGGTCAATAGCTTCAATTGTTTGAGGCATGACTCCGTCATCGGCAGCGACAACTAAGACGACAATATCGGTAACAGAAGCACCCCTAGAACGCATCGCAGTGAATGCTTCGTGCCCTGGAGTGTCTAAGAAGGTAATCTTTTGACCATCGATTTCTTTTTGATAAGCACCGATAGCTTGGGAGATACCCCCTACTTCTTTAGCGACAAGGTTTGAATTACGGATTGCGTCAATTAATGTTGTTTTACCATGGTCAACGTGACCCATGATAGTGACAACTGGAGGACGTGGAAGTAAATCTTCTGGCTTATCGACAATGTCGAGTTCTTCGAAGTTTTCTTCACTAACAATCTTTTCTTTCTTAAAGTCGTAACCGAATTCAAGGCAGATTTCCCCAATTGTATCATCATCTAGAGTTTGGTTAATGGTGACCATCTTCTTATTCATAAAGAGGAATTTGATGATGTTACTTGCGGGAATATTTAATTGTTTAGAGAGTTCACCTAAAGTCATTTCTTTGTTATAAACAAAGACACCATTAGATACTTTAGGGCCTTCTTTTTTGTTACTACTATTTGAGGAAGGAATATTGCTTCTTCTATTATCGTTTTTATTAAATTTAGCCATAATAGTTAAACTCCTTTCTTAATAATTTCTTCAATTTCAATATATAAGCTTTCGGGAACTTCACACTCAAAGGCTCTTTCGAATACTTTTTTCTTTTTAGCAAGAGTTAAAGCATCCATTGATTTTGAGATATAAGCTCCTCTACCATTCGCTTTAGATGTTAAATCCACGAAGATATTCCCCTCTTTAGATTTAACAACACGAAGAAGATCTTCCTTAGGAAGCATCGTATTTGTGGCTAAGCATTTTCTAAGTATAATCTTCTTCATATATTATGTTCTTTCTTTGTTACGACAAATTATTGTTCATCATCGTAATATGAATCATATTCGTCGTAATCGATATCTTCCTCTTCTTCATAATCATCATAAAGTTCCTCATTTTCAATTTGTTCGAGTTCTTCTTTAGTATAGATATCCATTTGTGGAAGAGGTTGTTTGGTTTCTTCAATTTTATCTTCGTGCGCCACTTCTTCTTCAGTGATTGTCTTTGGACGTCTAGAAGTTTTCTTAGTAGCTTTGAAGGTTTCTTTCTTTTTAGTTTCTTCAAGAGATTTTTCTAAAGATTCAAGAGTGGTTGTAGTCTTAACAACTTTTGGTTCATCTTTGATGATAGGTTGTTCGACTGGTTTAACTTCTTCTTTAGTTTCTTCGCTAACTGGAGCTTCTTCTTTAACTGGTTCATCTTCTTTGATATCTTCATCGGTAATCTTCATTGGTTTACCTTTTTCAATACCACCAGTTTGTTCAGTAGCTTCAAGTTCTTTCGCACGAGCTTCTTTAAGTTGAGCAAGATAACGTTCGTATTTTTCAACTTGTTCACGTTTACTTTCTTCTTCTTTGACTTCGTCAACGCTTAAGAACTTGATATCGAGATCGTCTTCGATTTCTTCTTTTTCGTGAGCTTCTTTAATGGTAATTTCATAACCTGTTAAGTGACAGGCTACACGGGCGTTAGCGCCTTTACGACCAATCGCTAAAGAGAGTTGACCATCTGGTACGATAACAATCGCGGATTTATCTTCTTTATCAAGATGAATCGCTTCAACGGTTGCAGGTTTTAAAGCATCGATAATATAGATAGCATCGTTTGTGCTATATCTAATGATATCGACTTTCTCTTTTTCACGGGCGTTACCTAAGTTAGAGAGAATGTTTTGGATTGTTTGACCAGAAACACCGATACAAGCAGAGCAAGGATCAACGTTTGGATCATTAGAATAGACTGCGACTTTGGAACGAGTACCAGCGTCACGAGCGATATTTTTGATGATAACGGTACCATCATAGATATCTCTAACACTCTCTTCGAATAATTTCTTTAAATAACCAGCATCACTACGGGTGACTCTGATTTGTGGGCCTTTTTCGTTAGAGGAATTAACGTTAGCGACATACATTCTGATTGGATCGCCTGGGTTAAATGTTTCATCACCAATGAGTTCCTTTCTAGAAAGGAAGATGGTGGTTCTACCAATGTTAACCATTGCGCCATAATCATCGCATTTTTCGACTAAACCGGAAATCATTTCCCCTACTTTATCTTTATGAGCTTGGTATAAAGCGACTTTTTCAGCTTCAGCAAGTTTTTGTCTTAAAACTGATTTAACAGTCATAGCCATAAAGCGGGTTAATTGTTCCACTGGAACTTCTTCAATAAATAAAGTCTTTTCTTTATTAATGGAGAATGGTTTTACTTTGGCTTTGGATTTCTTTTGAGCAGCGATAACAGCTTCAGCATCTTCTAATGAAATTTCAATATAGTCATCAGTGACTTCGTCAACAATTTTTTTGAAGCGTTTAATATTGATGTATTCATCAGTGATTTCAACTTCTACTAAAGCGTCATCTCCACCTTGAAGAGATTTGGTGTAGGCCTTACGTAAAGCTTCTTTTAAAGCGGCGATAATGTCTTCTTTAGCGATACCCTTTTGGTGTTCGAGTTCGTTTAAGGCCTCCATGAATTGTGTTGCATCAAGCATATTTTTACTCCTTATAAATATTTAAAATTTGATGGCAAGGCGAGCTTTATCAATATCTTTTAAAGGTATTTCTAAGCTCTTTTTGTTAGCTTTAATTTGGATTTCTAGAAGGAGGATATTGTCGTTAACGTCCTTAATATAACCTTCTAAATAGTTTTCACCCTTGATTGGGTTAGTAACGTGAATGTTGACATACTTTCCAACATATTTACTAAGTTTAGAAACATCGATTGGTTTTTCCGCGCCTAAACTAGAAACATCGAGGAAGTAAGCAGATTTAATCGGGTCATGTTCATCTAAGATGGATGAGACTAGGTCACTTACTTTCACAATATCATCGAGAGAGATATCATCATCTTTATCGACGACAATATGGAGAGTATCGTTACCATTTTCTTTATTAAAAGAAACTTCCTTTAATTCGTAACCGATTTCCTCTAAAGGTTTTAAGATTAATTTACTAATTTCGTCTTTTACCATAAGCCTCCTTAACAAATATAAAGAGTGGCCAGATGCCACTCCTAATATTAGAAGTTATTGCCCTTTCGAGCGACATTATGATAGCAATTATTTAATTAAATAGTCAAGACATTTTATTACTTTATAGTAAAACGAATAGTTCACGAAGTAGGAAATCAAGGAGCTTTAAACCTTTTTCGGTTGGTTTTATTGATTCGTTAATTTCAATTAAGCCTTCCTTTTCCTGTTTTTGAAGGACATCTTTAAACTTTTCTAATGGATCAAAATGGAATCTATTAATAAATGTAGAAACTTTAAAACCTTCTTTTAATCTAAGATTAAGCATTAAGAAGTCCTCTATTTCTTCGTTTAGAGTGAGCTTTTCTTCAAAGTCTTTATATTCACCTTTTAGATATTTAGTTAATGATTTTGTGTTAGTGTAACGAACTCCATTTATATAGCCTGAGGCTCCTAAGCCACAGCCATAATATTCTTCATCTTTCCAATATGTTTTATTGTGTCTACTTTCATAGCCGTCTTTTGCAAAGTTAGATACTTCGTAATGAATGTAACCCGCTTCAGTTAGTGTTTTTACGATTAAATCATACATATAAGCATCTTTTTCATCGCTTAGTGGTTTAATCCCTTCATTATAGAATTTTGAACCCTTAGAAACGCTTAAAGAGTAGATGGAAATATGAGGAGTATCTAAAGATAAGATGTTTCTTAAGTCTTCTTTTAAAGCTTCCTCATCTTGTCCTGGAAGCCCATATATTAAATCAACATTGATGTTAGTAAAACCATATTCTTTCGCTAACGCCACCACTTTTTTAGCGTCTTCAAAAGTATGATGTCTATTAATAGTTTTTAATATTTCATCATGCGTGGTTTGTACTCCAATTGATAAACGATTCACCCCTGCTTTTCGAAGAACTTCAAGTTTTTCTTTAGTGAGGTTTTCAACGTTAGCCTCAATAGTGAATTCGCCATTTTTCTTAAGATAACTACCTAGGAAGTCCACTATTTGGGAAAACTTTCCCAATTCTAATGCGCTTGGAGTACCTCCTCCTAGGTAGATTGTTTCCATTTTTGGAATGTTATATGACTTTATTTCCAAAATTAAAGCTTCTACATATTTCGAAGCAAATTCTTCGTTATATAGAAGCTTAGTAAAGTCACAGTAACCGCAGATATGTTCACAAAAAGGAATATGAACATAAAGCGATTTAGTATTCATTAAAAGTTAGTCTTTCTTTTCTTCTTCTTTGCGGTTTTCTTCCATCGCTTTTAAAGTTTCTTCATCTTCGACAGGAACTAAAATACGATCGAGTTCTTGTTTGGCCGCCTCTTCTTCAGTGATTGTATCGTCTTTTTTGATTTGAAGAGGAGAAAATTTCTTTTTAACTAAGATAATAACGATGACTAAAACGCCAAAGAATCCTAAGACTCCTAATAATATCCAAAGTGCACTACCGTCTCCCATAGGGTTTAGTCTCCTTCCTTAATCTCTTTTAATTGGGGTATAAACGAACTTATTCTTAACTTGTTCCCGTTTATAATACCCTCTTTTTGCCAAATTATCCATAGAAGTTCTCGCGGTTTCATAAACGCAGCCTTCAGCTTTCTTAAATTGCTGAATAGTGTAGAACTTACCTAAGGTACAATGTCTCACATAGAAATGCGCTTGCGCTGGGCGAAGAAGTGGATCAGATTCAAGTAAATCTTCTTCAAGTCTATTGAGAGATTTTTCATCGCTAGGTTTAGCGATATTAACATAGTTAATTTTAGGTGCTTCTTCATCCACTTTAAGTTCTTTAGCTTCACGTGGTTTACTTTGAACTTTAACTGGTTCTTCCTTTGGAACGATTCTTTCGAACTTAATTTCGCGAACTGGTTCAGGCTTAATTTCCTTTTCCTCTTTTTCGTATGGCTTTTCTTCAAGCTTAATACCAAGTTCTTCTTCGATAGCTTCTTTTTCATCTACACCATAGAAAGCATCGCGAGCTTCATCAACTTGGGAACGCGCAATAGAATCTAAAACTAATTGGATTTCTTTAGAAACTAAGTCATTTGTTAAGTTATTGATATAAGTAATATCTCTAGTTTTTTGAACTTCTCTAAGCATTACTTTTACTCTTTCATGTTCATCCACTAAAAGGAGTTCGACTGGAACGATTGAAGCAAGTCTATCGATATCAAACTTTGCAAGCGTAAGTTTAATAAGAAGAATCGCCATTAGTTCGTTATATTTTTCAAATGGTTTAATGTAATCCATCATATAAAATATGGCGGATAGTTTTACTGGGGAGGAAGCGTTGGAGTTATTGATAAAATCAATCAAATCATCCATAAGCGATTCAATCGCGAATGATGGCACTCCACTATATTCTTTATTAATAACCGCTCTAGCAGCACTTCTTTCTTGGGAATTATATTCACCTTCTCTATAGAAAGAGAGAAGCTCATTTTCACCATTAAGAATTCCATAATAGGTGGCGATTGTATCTTCATTGATGTCATCCATCGAATTCTTTTCTAAGTATTCTAAAGCATCATAATAATTAGATACAGGTGCGTACATTCTATCAACTGGACGATGATTGATAATATTATCAACTGCAACATCATTAATGATGATATTTAAGCTTTTCGCTACAGCGATAAGTTCGGCCTTCTTCATCTCATTACTGACAGTTATTCTTTCAATCTTGTTATTAATCCAAGCGGAAGTCTTTGATAGTAAGCGAGATAATTTAATCGCTAAATCATTGTTCTTTCTAACGATTAAAGAAGTGTTAACAATGTAGTATGCGTTTTTAGACACATCATAAATATCGAGGTTTGAAACAAAGCTTGAACGATAGGTCACAATATTGTTCCAAATACCATCGACTAAGTTGGTTCTTAGTTCACGAGCCACCTCTGATCTTGAAGCGTATATTTCTTCGGAGAATCTGACGGCTAAATTGGAATTTGCCATATAAAATCCCTCCCATTTAACTTTATTTTAAAAGAATGGCTTTTATATATCAATATAATAATTACTAATTTTTCACTAATAAAAAACTAGATACCGACCATGTACCTAGTTATTATTTTTAATAATTATCGAAGAGGTTTTACTCTTCTTCATCGATGGAAAGCACGCTCATAAAGGCTTCTTGTGGGACTTCAATTGAGCCGATTGCCTTCATACGTTTCTTACCTTCTTTTTGCTTTTCAAGTAGCTTACGTTTACGAGAAATATCACCACCATAACACTTCGCTAAAACGTCTTTTCGGACTGCTTTAATATCAGCTCTAGCAATGATTTTACCCCCTACCGCAGCTTGGATTGGGACTTCAAATTGCTGTCTTGGGATAATCTCTTTTAATTTACGTACGACTACAGATGCACGTCCATAAGCGGTTGATCTATGAACGATTGTGGATAAGGCATCGATTGTTTCTCCATTAAGGAGAATATCCATCTTTGCAAGGTTACCTGCCTTATAATCACTATATTCATAGTCTAAGGAAGCATATCCTTTTGTGTATGATTTAAGTTTATCAAAGAAATTATAAATAATTTCACTAAGTGGTAACTCGTAATGGATAATCATTCTAGTGTCATCGAAGTATTCTAAATCAATATAAATACCCCTTCTTTCTTGGCAGAGTTCCATAACTGGACCAACAAACTCTTTAGGAGTCATGATACTTGCTTTGACATATGGTTCTTGGATTTCTTTAACCATTGTTAAATCGGGAAGCTTAGATGGGTTATCAAGTTCTAAGACTTCACCTTTGGTGAGAATGATACGATATATGACGCTTGGCGCGGTTAAAATGAGATCTAAACCATATTCTCTTTCAAGTCTTTCTTCCACTACTTCCATATGGAGTAAGCCTAAGAAGCCGCATCTAAAACCAAAGCCTAAGGCTTGGGACGTTTCAGGTTCAAAGGTTAAAGAAGCATCATTAAGGGATAATTTCTCTAAAGCATCTTTTAAATCAGCGTATTTCTTAGATTCAACTGGGTAAAGACCACAGTAAACCATTGGATTCATGTGTTTATAGCCCGCTAGAGGCTCTTTTGCTGGGTTAGTCGATAAAGTAATCGTTTCACCCGGAAAAACGTCTTTAATGTCCTTTATTTGGGCGGCTAGATAACCAACCTCACCAGCGCTTAAGGAATCTTTCTTAATTTCTTTAGGTGTTCTAATACCTACTTCTGTTACTAAATATTCTTTATCAGTCGCCATTAAGCGAATAGTGTCTCCAACCTTAACAGAACCATTTTTAATTCTAATTAAGACGATAACTCCACGGTAAGAATCATAGAAAGAATCAAAGATTAAGGCTTGAAGAGGAGCGTTTATATCTCCAGAAGGGGCTGGAATATTATTCACAACCATTTCAAGAACTTTATCCACGCCTTGCCCTGTTTTAGCACTTACTTCACAAGCGTTTTCGCAGGATATACCGATTCGTTTTTCAATTTCTTCTTTAACTAGTTCAGGCATTGCGCTTGGTAAATCAACTTTGTTGATAACTGGAAGAATTTCTAAGTCATTATCGATAGCAAGATAGACATTTGCTAAAGTTTGGGCTTCAACACCTTGAGTAGCATCCACTACTAAAAGGCAGCCTTCACAGGCAGCTAATGAACGAGATACTTCGTATGAGAAGTCGACATGCCCGGGAGTGTCGATTAAATTGAACAAATAATCTTCACCATTTAAAGAGTGATACTTAATTGTGACCGCGTTTAGCTTAATCGTAATTCCTCTTTCTCTTTCTAAATCCATAGAATCGAGGATTTGATCTTTCATTTCTCTTTTAGAGATTGTTTCAGTTAACTCTAAAATTCGATCCGCTAAAGTTGATTTACCGTGATCGATGTGAGCAATGATTGAGAAGTTACGAATATGCTTTTGGTCAAAATCCATGACAATATTATAAATAAAATATAAAAAGATACGATAATTTTATTAAAGAAATCTTGCTTTGAGTAAAGAAAAGAACAGCATAGGCTGAATAAAATGAATATTGGAGACCTATCTACCTATACTGTTCGATAATAATTATTATTATTTCCCTACTTTTGTAAAGTAAATTTTGATGTCATAAGCTCGTTTTTTGATGTCAAATTTTAATCATTGACCGAGCAGAAAAAATATGTAAGGTTTTTCATTGACTATTTTGTCATTATATAAAAATTTTTCATAAATATTCCACTATTTGAGACAAATTTTCCCAAAGAGTTCAGTTCCTATTGATTTATATTTTTCCCAAACAGGCCACTTTTTAGCGATAAAAAAGGTTGCCCTTTAATTGGACAACCATTATTTAGCGAATTTCTTTTTGAATCTAGCGAATATTCCGTCATCATCTTTCTTCAATGTTTCACGGTATTTCTCTAATAATTCCTTCTGCTCTTTCGAGAGTTTTGTTGGAGTTTCGACTTTAATATGAATGTATTGATTTCCTGGAGTGCCTTTACGAAGATCCTTAATTCCTCTTCCTTTAAGAAGGAGAACCGCGGTAGGTTGAGTTCCTGCTGGGACATTGACTTCAACATCACCATAAACAGTTGGAACATCAATCTTAGTACCTAACGTAACATCGATAAAGTTAAGTGGGACATCAATATGGATATCATTGCCATCACGTTTGAAGTATTCATGTGGATTAATGATGATTTCTAAGTATAAGTCGCCATTTTCACCACCGTTATAGCCTCTAGAGCCCTTACCTTTAACGCGGATTTGTTGACCAGCGTTAATACC
The DNA here is from genome assembly GCA_946630435.1 of uncultured Caryophanales bacterium. Classification (GTDB taxonomy): domain Bacteria; phylum Bacillota_I; class Bacilli_A; order RFN20; family CAG-826; genus Fiminaster. The sequence goes on from CAMOYS010000001.1 coordinate 63,681, forward strand.
AGCAGGAATATTGACTTCAATATCCTTTTTAACGCGGTTATAACCTTTACCGTTACAGTCGTGGCACATATCGGTGATAACTTTGCCGCTTCCTTGACATTCAGGACAGACTGACTCATTTTCCATCATCCCGAACATAGTTCGTTGAGTGGTTCTAATGTAACCACTACCATTACATTTAGTACAAGTTTTTAAATGAGTTCCATCTTTTGCTCCCGTACCTTTACATGATTGACATTCTTCATCATAAGTTACTGGAATCTTAACTTTCTTCCCGAGGACAGCGTCCATGAAGTTAACTTTGACTCTCATAAGAGAGTCTTCGCCTCTTCTTGGTCCAGAGTGAGAGCCTCTTCCACTAGAGAAACCACCCATACCTCCGCCACCGAAGAATTGGTTAAAGATATCATTTAAGTTAACTCCACCAAAGCCAGCTCCTGAGAAACCTGAGCCACTGAATGGATTACCTTGACCACCGGTTGAGGCGCCTTGTTCAAACGCAGCCATACCGAACTGATCATACATTTCTCTTTTCTTATCATCATAAAGAACATCGTAAGCTTCTTGAACTTCTTTGAACTTCTCTTCTGCTCCTGGTTCTTTATTGATATCTGGGTGATACTTTTTGGCTAATTTACGGTAAGCAGATTTAATTTCATCTTTAGATGCACCTTTAGTTAAACCTAAAACTTCGTAGAAATCTCTTTTAGCCATAGTTATCCTCCTTTCACGCTAAGAGGGATGAAATGAATCCATCCCTTTGTAGCAAGTTGTTAATTATTTATAATTAGTTTTTATCAGTGAAGTCTGCATCGACAACATCATCAGCAGTTTCATTACCTTCTTTTGGTTCTTCGCCTTGAGCGCGTTCACCTGGGTTATTTTGCATAGATGCCATCATTTCGGCAGCTTTTTCAAGTTGATCAATCTTTTGTCTTAAGGTTTCGATATCGTTATTATCTAAAGCAGTCTTAAGTTCATTTCTAAGATCTTCGGTTTGCTTCTTTTGGGTTTCATCCATAGATGCACCTTTTTCTTGCATAGCTTGATCAATAGAGTTGATGTATTGTTCCGCTTTATTCTTAAGTTCGATTTCTTCTTTACGTTTCTTATCGGCTTCAGCGTTTTCTTCCGCTTCACGAACCATTCTATCGATTTCTTCTTTAGAAAGACCATTAGAACCAGAGATTGTAATTTCTTGTTCCTTTTGAGTATCTAAGTCTTTAGCGGAAACTTTAACGATACCGTTAACGTCGATATTGAATGTAACTTCAATTCTTGGTTCGCCTCTTCTAGCAGGTTTAATACCAGTTAATTGGAAGTGACCTAAGAGTTTATTTTGATTAGCGATTTCTCTTTCACCTTGGTAAACCATGATATCAACAGCAGGTTGATTATCCGCGGCGGTAGAGAAGATTTGACTCTTAGTAGTAGGAATTGTTGTGTTTCTACTAATAAGAGGTGTCATGATACCACCTAAGGTTTCAATACCTAAGGTTAATGGAGTAACGTCGAGTAAGACGACATCTTTGATGTCACCAGAGACAACACCACCTTGAATAGCAGCACCGATAGAGACAGCTTCATCTGGGTTAACAGAGAGGTTTGGTGTCTTACCAGTTAATCTTTTAACTAAGTCTTGGACCGCTGGCATACGAATAGAACCACCGATTAATAAGACTTGGTTGAGTTCGCTTGCAGAGATACCAGCATCAGATAAGGCTCTTCTAACTGGTTCTTCAGTACGAGCAAGTAAATGTTTAGTCATATCTTGGAATTTAGCTCTAGAGAGAGTTGTTTCGAAGTTGACTGGTCCATTAGAGCTCATAGCGATGAATGGAAGAGAGATGGTTGTTTGAAGGGAACTAGATAATTCGATCTTAGCTTTTTCAGCAGCATCTAAGAATCTTTGTTCCGCCATCTTATCGTTAATATCGATTCCGTGTTCAATCTTAATTTGAGCTTTAATCCAATCAGCGACAACTTTATCCCAGTCATCACCACCGAGCTTATTATCACCAGCGGTAGAAATAACTTCGAAGGTGCCATCACCGATATCAAGAATAGAGACATCGAATGTACCACCACCAAGGTCATAGACTAAGATCTTTTCAGATTTATCTTTATCTAAGCCATAGGCTAAGGCTGCGGCTGTTGGTTCGTTAATAATTCTAACGACATCTAAGCCAGCGATTTGACCAGCATCTTTAGTAGCTTGTCTTTGTGCATCGTTAAAGTAAGCTGGAACAGTAATAACGGCTTTTTCAATCTTTTGTCCAAGAGATTTTTCCGCATAAGATTTCATATAAGCTAATACTTTTGCGGAGATTTCTTGTGGGGTGAAGTCTTTGTTTACACATTTAATGTGTACTTTTTCACTAGAACCCATTTTACGTTTAATTGAACTTACTGTATCTGGATTGGTGACAGCTTGTCTTTTAGCAGCGTTACCAACGATTTCTTCTCCACCATTTTTAAAGGCAACAACAGATGGAGTAGTCATTGTGCCTTCTGGGTTTGGAATGACTTTAACAGTACCATCAGCTTGTAAATAAGATACAACTGAGTTTGTAGTACCAAGGTCAATACCTAAGATAATTTCTTTTGCCATAATTTATTTCCTCCTTATGCGTCTAAATCAGGGACGTCTTCTTTATTTTCTTCGTTATCATTACCCGCGACCACGACAATTGATGGACGGATAAGATGTTCGTGAAGTTTATAGCCTTTAGCTTTAACTTCGAGTATGGTGTTTTCTTTCGCGTCAGGATCATTTCTTTTCTCTAACGCTTGCATGGTGACGGGATCAAATGTATCCCCCACCTTTGGTGATAACTCAATTACTCCGTTATTTTCTAAGACAGTAACTAAGTTTTGGTAGATGTATTTAAATCCGATTAAGAAGTTTTCCATCTCCTTACTTGAGGCTTCGTTTTGAAGAGCCATATGGAAGCCATCTAAGATTGGTAAGAGATCTCCGACAAAGCCTTCAGCGCGATATTTAATTGCTTCTTTATGATCTTTTTCAACGATCTTACGAAGGTTTTGCATATCAGCGTAAGCGCGGTAGTATTCATTTTTCCAATGTTCACAATCGCTTTTGGCTTTTTCGAGTTCTTCGTTCTCTTTTTTATCCACTACTTCTTCGTTTAATTCTTCTTTATTTTTCTTCATCCTTATCCTTTCTTACTTGCTTAGAAGCGAAGTATTTTTCTATTTCATTTATGAGATATTCCATGTTGGACATAACTTTGTTATAGTCCATTCTCTTTGGTCCGACGATTGCGATATTGGATTCGTTATTGTTAGGGAGAGTGATTTTAGCAGAGATGATTGATACATCTTCATCCGCTTCATCTTCCCCACCGATATGAATCGAGATATCTTTATCATCGTTACTTAAGGATTGGAATACTTTTGGTGATTCGAATAATTCGAGGAGTTTTTTAATCTTTTGAGCGTCTTCTGAGAACTCTGGTTGCTCGAATAATTCATCGGTACCATAAGTTTTAAGACGATCTTTAGTGAAACTTACGAACGCTTCCATCATCGCTTGATAAATCATGTCTTGGTCAATGATGTAATCACTAATTAATGGCTTAATCGCTTGCATCTTAGGAACGAGTTCACTAATGGATGTTCCGTTTAAGCGGTCATTAAGTAATTTGACTATCTTAGTGACATCTTCAAGGGAGATTTTATCGTCTAAGACAAATGTCTTATTTTCAACATAACCTTGGTCAGTTACAAAGACACAAGTCGCAGAATTAGAAGATAATGGTACGAGTTGAACAGAGATTAATTTCTCTTCATTAGCTTTAGGTCCTAAGACGATAGAGGCTAAGGAAGTCATTTCGGATAAGATCTCTAATGATTGAGAGATAACTTCTTCAACTGATTGAATCTTTTCGTTGAGGACGTTTTGAACTTTATAACGGAACTCTTCATCAACGGATTTCTCTCTAAGATTATCAATATAGTATCGATATCCTTTACTAGAAGGAACGCGCCCGGATGAGGTATGAGGTTTTTCAAGATAACCTTCAAGTTCAAGAGCGTTCATTTCAGCGCGGATTGTCGCACTTGAGTAATCGAGATGATATTCTTCGATAAGAGTTTTGGAGCCAACTGGTGTCGCGTATTTAATAAAGTATTCAACGATTAACTTTAAGACACGGTCACGTCTATTCATAAGTCACTCCTTTCTGGCACTCCCACATTTCGAGTGCTAACATTATTATAAAGTTAATTTTGGCACTGTCAACACCTAAGTGCTAAAAAGATGAAAAATTTGTGCTTACTTAAGTAAAAAGAAAGAAATATGAGGTTAAGTCACTAAGAAGTCACCTCTTTGAGACAAATTTTCCCAAAAGTGGCATCCCCTATTTCCTTTTTTCTTAAAGATAGTTTAAGATATTTGCATGATAGTTATTACAGGTGCCTCTGCTACTGGTAAAAGTGTTGCGGCTAAAGGCTTAGAACAATACGGCTTTAAAAAAGCAATAACCACCACCACAAGACTTCCTCGTGAAGGTGAAGTTGATGGTGTGGATTATTTCTTTGTTTCTAAAGAAGAGTTCGAAAAACGCATTAAAGAAAATAAGCTTGTTGAATACACTTTATATAATGAAAATTATTATGGCTGCGGAGTGGACCAAGTTAGCGATGATAAAGTAATTGTTACTGATCCAAATGGTTTACACGCCTTTAAAAGACTTAATAAAGGTAACCTAGTTACTTTCTTACTTTTATGCGATGATGTAACAAGAAAAGAAAGAATGATTCATCGCGGTGATAAAGAAGATAAAATCATTGAAAGACTCACTAATGATAAAAAAGACTTCGACCGCAATGTTATCGGCGAAGTTGATTTTGAGATTGATACTAGAAACTTATCTAAACAAGCTACTATCGATAGAATTTATAATCTATATTTAACTAAAGTTAAATAAGTTCTTCTAAACCTTCAAAATGAGTAACTCCTGAAAAGGGAGTTTTTATTTTCTTTGGATAACCACCTGTATGGAATAATCCTCGAGGAACGATATAGTCTAAGCTCACTCTATTTTCTAAGGTAGCATCTAAAATAATAAGCCCTGCTTTTTCGGGATTATTACCAATTATATTCATAACTTTTGTTCCAATTTTAGCGAAGAATTTACCGAACTTTGAATCATTATTCTTAAGGATATTTGTGCCACTTATTCCAGGCGCGACATTAATGATTCTTAAATCTTTATTATCTCTAGCAAGGATTATCGAATAGTCCATTAGATAATGCTTACTTTCTGAATAAATCTTATGGTTTTCCTTCTTATAATAGATTCGTTTATTAATTTGATGCATAAGTTTAACCTTACTTCTCGCGCATGAATTAACAAAGATTAAGGAAGTGTTATGTTCCCTAAAATAATCTAATAGACCCTCCGTAATTCTGACTGGACCAATAAAATTGGTCGCAAGTGTGTAGTTATAGCCTTCTTTGGATTTTATATCGTTACGAGGAATATACACTCCAGCGTTAAAAACAAAGTAATCAAGATGGGTTTCTTTTACTTTATTAACAAATTCATTAATTGATTCTTTATCAACTTGATCAAGCTTTAATAAAGTGATTTCAGCGTCTTTAAATTCTTCTTTAAGCTTCTTTATTGCGTTATTTCCTTTATCTAGGTTACGGACCGCCATAAAAAGATGAGCTTTTTTAGAAAGAACTAAACGCGCAAATTCAAAACCAAGCCCTGTGTTTGAGCCGGTAATTAAAATATTCTTTCCTTCTAATAAAGGAAATCTATCTATATATTTTTGATATCTCATTTACCTAAATAATAAACTGCGATTAATACGCCTAAAATAGCGAATAAAACAAGAAGGAAACCTAAAGTGATAAAGAAAATAATGCGATCAGTCTTGTTTTTAAGCGAGAATTTCTTTTCATTCTCTGGTCTTTCTACCATTTCTTTATTGTTATTAAAACCAAACATTATTCGTTTTCCTTCTTCTTAAATACTTTAACAAGGATTCTTTCAACTGTAAATTCACTTACTTCTAAAACTTCAAAACGGAGATTCTCATATTTAAGTTTATCCCCTACTTTAGCGAATCTTTCTAACTTATCTATGATAAAGCCACCGATCGTGGTAACATCTAGTTCTTCTGGCTTTTCAACGTCTACCAGCTCGAAGAAGTCATCGATATTCATTTCCCCACTAATCTCATAATGGTTTTTCTTAATCTTTTTATATGGTTCTTCTACTTCTTCCATTTCATCAAAGATTTCCCCAACAAGCTCTTCTAAGATGTCTTCCATAGTGAGTAAGCCCGCGGTGCTTCCATATTCATCTTTAACGATAACAATATGGTTTTTACTCTTTTTCATTGATTCAAGGATTTCAGAAATACCCATCGAGAATGGAACGTAAACTGGTTCAATAAGCATATTTTCCAGTTGTTTTCGGCTTATTTTCTCTTTCGCAAGCATCATTCTTAATAGTTTCTTAGTTGGAAGAACACCGAGGATATTATCTAAAGAATCTTTATAAACTGGGATTCTTGTGTGGTTAAAGATTTCATCATCAAGGAAGACTTTAGTTAAATTATCCTCGATATCAATCGCAAAAACATCGATACGTGGAGTCATAATTTCATGAGCTTCGGTATCTTTAAAAGTAATCGCGGATTTAACGAGTTCTTCATCATCTTCATCGATTAAACCTTCTTCTTGAATTGTTTCCACCATTTCATGGAGTTCTTCATCACTATAGCTTTCTTCCTCTTCTTTTGGATCGTTTTTAGTGAATGGATAAGCGCATAAAACTCCAAATTTAGAAGTGACAAAGACCACTGGGAAGAAGATGTATTTTAATAGTAAAAGAGGATAAGCGAAGAACTTCGCTAAACGATAAGAATACGCTCTTCCGATAACTTTTGGGCATATTTCACCAAAGATTAAAACTAAAAGAAGTAAGATAATCGACATTAAAGTTGGTGAAAAGTCTTCTAAAGAAGTATTTCTAAAGAGTTCATAACCAAGTAAAGTACCAATCGTAGTCGCTAAAATGTTCACTAAGTTATTGGAGAAAAGAATCGTTGTGATTGTTTCATCATAAGTATTTGCAAACTTTAAGGCTAGTTTCGCTCTTTTTGATTTATCTTTTTTAAGTCTAAGCTTATTAACGCAGCTATAAACCATATCAGAGGCACTAAAGACACCAGAAAGAATGATGGAGATGATGATGATTACGATATAGATGATGACTAAGGTCATATTTAATTCAGGATTCATTTTACTTAGTCACCTTATTCTCTTCGCTTATCTTTCCGACAAGCTCTTCTAAAATATCTTCCATCGTTACCATCCCTATTGTTACATCTCCTTTTTTAACAATAGCGATATGGGTGTGATGTGATTTAAAGCCATCTAAAAGATCATCCACTTTTACTTTGGTTGTGACAAAGTATGGCTTTTGAAGCGTGGATAATATCGAAACATTTGGGTTATTTAAGACCGCTTTAATGTAGGATTTAACGTGAAGAATACCAATTACTTTATTAATTGAGCCATAAATAACTGGAATTCTTGAATAAGGTGTTCTAATAACGATATCATTGAGCTCTTTTTTAGTGAGCTTTTTAATATCGACGACAAACATCTTATTTCTTTTAGTTAAGATTTCATAAACCTCTGTATCATTAAAATCTAATGAGGCGGTAATAATATCGGATTCATTTTCTTCAATGACATCGTCTTCTTCGAGTTGTTCAACAATATTAGTAAAATCTTCTTCAGTTATGGAAGGAATTTCATGCGTTTTAAAGATTTTATTAACAAGTTTAGATAGTAAAGAGAAGACGATAATTAATGGGTAGAAAAGATAATAGAAGAAATAAGAGATATCAATTAAGTTATAAGATACTTTAGTGGGATTACTTCTTCCGATGATCTTTGGTACCATATCCCCAAAAATATAGGCGAGTAATGTAACTGAGGCAGTTGAAATAATTGTAATTATTGTTTCATTAAAGACTGTTTCAAAAATAATAAGAGTTAAGATAGTTCCAATCGTAGATAGGATAACATTTGATAAGTTATGGCCAATAAGCACCATAATTAAGGTGTTATCAAACTTTTCATGTAAGGATAAAACTTTCTTCGCTTTGCGGTTTCCTTCATCCGCGTCCACTTTTACTTTGAATTGGTTAAGGGCGCTAAAAGAAGTTTCAAACGCGGAAAAAATCGCACTTAAAACAAGTAAGAGAACGATAACAACAATATGTATAATTACTAAATAGTAATTAGAACTATCGACTATATAACTGGGGCTACTTAAAGGGTCTTCCATATTTTTAAGTATAATAACATACTTTGTTATTTATTTAAAGATTACTCTAGTTCTTCGAGTCTATCTTCTTTAACGAGCTCTTTGTTAGTGAGAACATATAAGAAGACTGAAACTAGAGGTAAAACAAGCATTACAATCGTCGCAAATATGGCGATAATAAGGCGATTTGTTTCATCATAATGAGTGTATAACAAGATAGTTAAAGTAATTTGGATAATGTAATTAATGACCGCGCTTATAAAAGTGATACGAATAAAGTTTGGTTTAAAGAATGAAAAGATGAGTAAAAAGACGTAAGTAAAGGCAACAATTAAAGAAAGATAAAATAAGGCAGCAAAATCATAAGTGAATTCAATATAGGCAAAGCCTGAAGAAACTAAATAAGCCACGCTAACATTAATGACTAAGAATAATGAGGCTTTTTTGGTTAATTTATATTCTTCTTTTGTTTCACAAGCAACATCTCCCATATAATCAAAGAAGAAGTGTTCCCCAAGTTCGGTAAATACTTCCCCGAGCGCTAAAAACATGAGGAATAAAGATTTAACGAGATTTCCACTTACAAATATTTCTAAATTAAGAAAGAATTCAAAGATTGAAAACGCTAAAAGAGGGCCAACAATTAGTCTAGAAATAAAAGAAGCTAATACGCACGTACGCGCGTCCTTTTTTATTATATATAATAAAGCGGCAACAATATCAAAGACTGCTACTAATGGAAGTAAAGTATAAGGAAGAAGTAAAGGAATAACTGTTGGACGATAGATATCAATAAATAAAGAACTATATTCGATAATGCTAAAAATTGATTTAACAAGAATGAAGACGGAGAAAATTAAAATAGCGAGCTGCTCCAAGATTAATTTCTTTTTAAAAATCCCCACTATTCCTAAAGAAAAACATGCTACTAAGATTAATGAAGCAACAAAGTCCCCTACTTCTGAAACTGGGAAAGATTGGCTTTCAATTAATTCATAAATAACAAAGACAAGTAAAAGAGAGATGCCAATAAGCATCGAAAGCATTCCTAAAGAAGGAATATGGAGCTCTTTTTTCGTGTGTTTGTCTAAGACCATGAGTTTATTATAATAAAGAATCTGATAATTTTCCTAAAAAATGTAAATGCTTTCATATATTTTTTCTATTGACTAGTTCAAAAATAAGCATATTATATCCCTCCTGCGAGAGAAAAATCGCAGATAAATCTTAGAAAGGAGCGTGCTAGTAGATGAATAAAAAATACAGTCTTAAAGCTGTTATTAACGGGGATTATGTTGTCTTTGATGAAAAGTTTAATTCTCATACCGAAGCCCTCAATAGAGCGTTTGAGTACTTAAATAAGAACTTAAACTTCGACACTAACGTCTTAGAAGAATATGAAGACGAAGAAAAGAACAACATTGAATATATTCTCTCAAATCATGATCGATTCATCATTTCGAGAATATAGTATGAAAACTGTTAATACTTATTAAAAAGCGACACAAAAAGGAAAAATAATGTGTCGCTTTTTTGTTGCTTTAATGTTACATTAATCATTATGAAGACTAAAACAAACGAAAATAAGAATTCATCGAAACCTAAAGAAGTTTCAGAGACTAAAAAAACCACTACTAAAAGTGTAAAAAAACCAAAACCTGCTCCTAAAGAAGAGGAGATTAAGGTCGAGGAAAAACCTCAGGAAGAATCTTTAGAAAAAGAAGAAAAAAACGTAGATACTCCACTCGATGGGAAAAAACGTCCCAAAAAGATGAGCAAAAGAAAGGCTCGTAAGTTGCGTTTCCTCTCTATTACTAAAGAGAATGATATTAAGTATTCTGGACCTTTATCTTATAGATATTTAAGAATTGTTGGATGGTTTTTATTTGCTTTCGCTCAAGTTGGCATCGTTTTAACTTTTGGTGCGACCATGAACACTGATTTTGATGCTAATACTAGAGTATTTAGAGACATTTGCTCAGTATTTGGCACCTACATGATGCCATTATTCTTAATTGCAGCGTTTAGTGTCATTTTAAGAGAAAGAGATTCGTTTAAAAGACCACTAATCATGTATGGCGGATTATCTTTACTTGTCATCGGTGCCTACTTCTTAGTTTATGAACACTATATCGTTGGCTTACTTAGTGTTGCCGTTCCTGCTGAAGAAGCTCATTTTTTAGCTAATTCAGTCCTCGAAGCATTCACCGCTGGTCACCCGTTTGCCTTTAATATCTTTATCGATTTATTCTTATGCGTTTTATTCTATGTATTTTTAAATTACAACCCAAGAAAGGTTAAATTCTTTAAAGAACACGTTATCGTCTTTAGATTATTTGCCATTCTTCCAATTCTTTATGAAATAGCTTCATTAGTGTTTAAGTTTTTAGGATCTTCGGATATTATCGATATTCCTCACTTTACTTATCCACTTTTCACGACAAAGCCTCCTTTAATGTTCCTTTTATTCGTATTCCTCGTGCTTTATATTAAAAATAGAGAAAGAATCTTCCTTAAAAAAGGCTTTACTCATGAACAATATACAGCTTTCTTAAAGACTCATTTTAACTCTTTAGATTTCTCTAAGCATTTAATGCTTCTAGTTATTATCTTCTCTATTCTTGACTTTGTGATTGTTTTCTTTGGTGTCCTTGGTTTAACCGCAGCAGAACTTTCAGATGGTATTCCAGTAGAAGCCTTAATTACCTATAACTTACAACGTATGTCTACTCTTGGATTTGGTTTAACCGCTCCAATGATTTTTATTTCACCAATCTTGCTCTTATTTAACTACAATAAAACCCACGAAAACAAAACAATGGATATCATTATTCCTCTCGCGGGTATTGCCTTAGTTGCCTTTGTTTATATTGAAGGTATCTTCCAAGTCCTAATTCATATGCCAGAAATTATTGGTGATTAGAATCATCTTCTTCATCATTATCTTCTGACTCTTCTTTATCAGCTTCTTCAAACATTCGATCAATCGATTGTTTTAACTCATCAATATCTTCTGGATTTGTCTTATATAAATCAGTTTGTTTAACTTTATTTAAAATATCATTTGAGGCTTTTAAAGAAGCTTTCATAAATTCATCGTAGTTAGTTAAATAGATGAATTCCACGACATTAACGATATAAGGAATTAGGTAAGTAAAGATTAAAAATGCAACAATATAACCGAAGGTTATGCATTTCTCTAATTCTTTCGAAATGAAATAATAATTAAAGATAAAGCCCCCTGCCGCGGCTAAAACAAAAATAAGGTAAATATACCAGATGTGTTTTAAGTAATGACGATAAAAGGTGCTTTTAAAATACTTAAATTCGAAACGGAATAAGATATTAATTTTGGCCATCTCAATCGGTTTTGTGGAGTGGACATTTAATGATATTTTTAAGGTGTTAACCACTAAATGATGAATAAACATTAATGTCGCTAGAGTAATTGCGGCACTAAAGAAAAGATAACTTGTTTTAATATATATTCCATTTGTGGCTATATAGTTCATGATATCAACTTGAGGAGTATTCGTGTTTAACATATGAATCAAAGTTTGGTCTTGATAAACTAAAATTGTTAATACAAAACTAAATATTCCAACATAGATAATTGCGAAAACAAGTAAGGCTTTAAGTAAACCGATAATAACGCGGTACACTCCCATAAATTCTTTGGAGAAATACATCTTTATTGACTTAAAAAAGGAACGAATTGAATAAGGAATATTCGCATTTAAAGATATCGTTGTGATTGCTAAAGCAAACGCTGAAGGAATAATAAGTAAAGGAATTGTAACAAGAAAACTAAGGGTAAAGAAATAGCCTAAGATTAAAGAAAGCATTAAGATTGCCCCAAAAATAGATGCATATGAAAAAGAATATTTCATATTATGAAAAAATAAGATTGATGGGGTTAGTTTTATTTCTTTTTCGTTATTTTCCATGTTTACGGTTTAAATTTAAATGAGCGATATCATTAACCGCGTTTTTAAGTTCGACTTGGTTAATATTGCCAACATTTCTTTTTTCTAAGTTATGGATGAGCTTATTAAGTTTTCCAATTGGGACAAGGAAGCTATTGTCTTTATTTAAGACAAAGTCTTCATTTATCTGACAATTATTATTCACTAATAGGATTGAGATTAATAAGGAAGAATCTAAATTAGTGATTTCCATTAATCTTTTGGTTTTATTTTCACTAACAAAGATTTGGTTTTCGATTTTTCTTTTATAGTATTCTTTACGGTTTTTACGTTCATAATAGATCCAACTACGATCATTTGCTTTCGCATTTAAGGCTCCATCAAAATAAGCATCAGTAATAACGTAGATATATTTATCCCCGCATAAAAGGTGGTCGATATCAACATGAGTTACTTTGTCATCACTTTCAAGCGCTAAACGGTTGATAAGATAATAATCTTGTTTGTTGCTTAATTTATAGATTTGGCGGCCATAAACGCTATCGAAATGCTTCTTTAAATAGCTTTTTTTGATTAAAGGATAGAAGATGATGAAAAGCACCACTAAAAATAAGAGGCTTAAAACGATTATGAAAAGAGGGAATAAAGTTCCGAAATCAGTTGGCATCTTTTCTCCTTTAAAGATTAACGTTTTTCTTTAGCAAATTTTTCCGCAGTACGGATAGCGGCTCTAATCATAAAGCCAAGACCATTTTGTCTTTCATCCGCGGTTAAGTGTTCGTTGTTATTGAAGTTATCAGTAACAGTTAACATAGTTAACGCTCTTTTACGATAGATTGCGGCGTTAGTATAAAGAGCGTAGGATTCCATCTCAACACCCATGATATTCATCTTGGCCCATTTTTTCCAGGTTGTATTATCCCAGTCATAGAAGACGTCAGCGGAGAAGATACCACCGACATGATGTGGGAGATCTAAATCAATTAAAGCTTGTTCAGCGGCTTTAAGTAATTGGAAATCGGCAAAGGCACTATAAGTACCATGTAAATCGTGTTGAGCGGTCCAGTTTGAATCAGTTGAGGAAGTCATACAGACTAAAATGTCTTTTAAGTTAATGTATGGTTGATAAGAACCACATGTACCAACACGGATAATGGTATCGACATCAAATTCAGTATAGAGTTCATGAGAATAAATGCCGATAGATGGATGCCCCATTCCGCTTGCCATAACAGATAATCTAAAACCGTTTTCAGTGTAACCGGTATAAGCGAGCATACCTCTTACATCGTTAACAAGTTTAATATCTTTAAGATATTTTTCTGCGATACGTTTCGCTCTATTTGGGTCTCCAGGCATTAAAACAACGTTTGCGAAGTCACCTTTTTCTGCTTTGATATGTGGTGTAGCCATAATTAAACTTCCTCCTTTAAAAGTTTAGCAAATATAATTTAGTTAATAAATATTAATCAAAGATTGTCTCTTTATTATAGTAGGCATCAATTAGCCTTAGGATTTCTTCCTTAGTCATTTTACGAGATAATTCAGGTAAATCTTTAAGTGGGAAGAACTTAACATCATTTGTTTCGTGAGTATGTTCGTGGAATTTCTTGTGGTCGATATTTCCTTCAAAAACGATAACGTATTCAGGAACGTTCTTTTGGTTTTTATATGGAGTGCGATTTAAGACAGCAATTAAACGAGTAATTTCTGGATCCACCCCCGCTTCTTGCGATACTTCGTTAAAAGCAGCTTCTTTAGGTGAATCAAATAAGTCGCACCATCCTCCAGGAAGAGACCAAGTGTTAGAATTAGATTCTTTAACTAAAAGAACTTCATCTTTATCGTTAACAATCATCGTTCTAACTGACATGTTTGGAGTAGGATAAATATCTCTAGTAAACATGCTTGGACGATCAAATTTAACATCCATGAATTTTTCTATCATCTCTCTAGAGATCTTTTGCAGTTCTTTATAGTTTTCTAAGGCGTATGGATCTTTTGAAAAAGTTAGACCAATCTTAGCGATAGAATGGACTTTCACTACAAAATCATAGAATTCTTCATACTTCATGCAAATAAAAATTATAGCTTTATTTAATAATAAAATTAAGTGCTATATCGATAAAATTTTATAATTGTGCTTTAGTGACGATTTCTTTATCATATTCCTATGAGATTTTACGCTGTTTTCGATGGTTTAACGCTTCTATATGTTGTCCTAGGAATTATCGCTCTAGGCGCTTTATTATACCTCTATAACTGTTTTATTAAGGTTAGTAAGGACCGAGTTGCCATCATCGAAAGAATGGGAATCTATTTAGGAACTTATGGAAAAGGATGGCATTTCTTTAATCCTTTAACCACAAGAAGAGTCGGCTATTATAAGCTAGGAACTACAGAAGTAATATTTTATATTAACCGCGATAAATATTCGGTTAAATTCGATATTTTAAACTTTAAAGACTATCACTATATTGGAGCGCATGACGCGATTGGAATTTGTAAGGCATCACTTCAAGATAGTAAAGATAACCTCAGCGAAACATTAATTAAACGATTTGAAAAAGTGGGCTGTAAATTTGTCTCACTTGATAAAATCTTAAAATAATCGTTAAGAACTCCCCTATTTGACACAAAAAGTCCCAAACACGGGACTTTTTACGTATTAATTTTGAATTTATTCAACAGTAACAGATTTAGCTAAGTTACGAGGCTTATCAATGTTAACGCCTTTATGTAAGGCAACATAGTAGGATAAATATTGTCCACAGTAGACCATTGGTAAGATAGCTAAGTAGTTTTTACACATTGGAACGGCAAATGCATCGCCATCTTTATATAAACCTTTAGCGGCAAAGACGAATGATTTTGCACCACGAGCTTCGATTTCTTTAACGTTAGCTCTAATAGCTAATTCGGTTGAAACCTCACTAATAAAGGCAATTGTAGATGTATCTTTATCAACGATAGCGATTGGACCATGTTTAAGTTCACCGCCTGGGAAAGCTTCGCTATGAATATAGGAGATTTCTTTCATCTTTAACGCGGCTTCTTTAACACCATCTAAGTCGTTTCCTCTTCCTATAAAGAAGAGCATGTTGGCTTTTTCGACTTCAGAAGCGATATCTTCAAGTTCTTTTTTACGGGTAATAATTTCATACATTGCTTCTTTAACAACTTGGAGATGATAGATGACATTATCATGTCCTTCAATCGCTCCAACAAGTAAAGCAAGTAAAGATACTTGAGCGCTGAAGGCTTTTGTGGAGGCAACTGCAACTTCTAAACCAGCGTAAAGTAAGCATGAGAAGGTAGCTTCACGGTCAATTGTACTTCCTTTAGTGTTTGTAATAGCGACATTTACTAAACCCCTACTATTGATGATCTTTTGACATCTAATTAAGTCAGCAGTTTCTCCTGATTGAGAAATTAAGATATAGACTGCGTTTTTATTTCCAAAGACTGGGTAATATGCCCATTCAGAAGCAATATATGCTTCACTACGTTTATTTAAGTAATGCATATATCTAACCCCTTGAAGGGAAGCGTGATAAGAAGTACCACAAGCGATAAAGACAACTTCTTTTGCTTTTCTAATAACGCTAACAAGTTCTTTATCAAATAAGAAATTTTTGCCATCGAAATAGTTGTCCACTAAACGAGTTAAAACCGCTGGGGTTTCTTCGATTTCTTTAAGCATATAATTCTCATAACCATTTAAGTCACGAGATAATAATTCTGGGTTTTTATCAGTAAACTGATATTCGCACTTATCATAGCCTTTATAAAGTTCGATATCTCCACTACCGATTAAACCATATTGATCGTCTAAAATATCGATGAACTTATCAGTGTATTTTGTCATTGGGATAGCATCAGAAGCAATGTAACAAGTATCTTCTGCTAAACCGACAAGAAGAGGAGAAGAACGCTTCATAAAATAAATATGAGCTGGATCTTTTTGCCACATAAATGCGCAGGCAAAGGAACCTTGAAGTTCTTCCATAGAGATACGAATCGCGGCTAAAATATCACGATATTTCTTTAAGTTATATTCGATTAAGTTAGCGATAACTTCGGTATCAGTATCACTATAGAAAGTGTAACCAAAGTGTATTAATCTAACTTTTAAAGCACGGTAATTTTCAATAACTCCGTTATGAACAAGCATAATAGTATTATGAGAAGAATGATGTGGGTGGCAGTTTTCTAATGTTGGAGCACCATGAGTGGCCCATCTAGTATGACCAATACCAGTTTTACCTTCGATAGTTTTTGGTAAAGAAGCATCTAAATCTTCGACTTTCCCTACAACTTTATGAACTTCGAAAGTTTTATCGTTTTTAATAGTGGCGATACCCGCACTATCATAGCCACGATAATCGAGAGCTTTTAGTCCCTCAATTAAATACTTTCTAACAAATTTACAATTAGTAACTCCAACAATTCCGCACATAAAAATACTGTCCTCTAACTTTTATATTATGCAATATCTTTTAACTCATCCTTTTGCACTGATGAATTCATATAATCTTCAAATACTCTTCTAAAATTATCTAAACCGACATGGATTAAGTCTCCTGCTACTGCTAAAGAGACTCTTCCAGTTTCTTCACTAACAACGATAGTAACAGAGTCAGTGATTTCACTAATACCAATAGCAGCTCTATGACGAGAACCAAATTTACCAGTTAATGGTTTAGTGGTTGGTGTGTAATAGACTGCGGCGGCATATATTTCATCTCTTCTAATAATGACTGCACCATCATGGAGACGAGTACCAGTATAGAAGATAGTTGATAATAATTCAGGAATTACTGGAGCGTGCAAGATTGTCCCACTTTTAGCGATATCCGCTAAAGAGACGTTCTTTTCAAAAGTAATTAAAGCGCCAGTTTTAGTTTTACTTAAGTTATTAATCGTGGTTTCAATCTTATCGTAAAGAGCTTCACGGTCGAATAATTTATCTTCTTCTTTGGATTTAAATAAGCTGATTTTTCCAGATTTTTTAGAAGATAAAGAGTTAACGATTAAAGTTCTAACTTCACCGATATTCGCAGTGAAGCAAACCACTAATGAAACGGTTAAAACGATGATAATAACACCGTGTAAAAGATTTAAGCCAAAGGCCCATGATAAAAGTAGGACCACAATGGAACTAAGGATAATTGATTTAACAAATAGTCTTTTGAAGACTTTAAGAACTAAATATATGAGAGCTCCGATTATGATAAGGGAAGCACCAAGATCAACCCATATCATCGGATTTGAACCGTTAAAAACGAGTTCATTATTTATAAATTGAAACATAAAATGTAAGGGGTCACTTTCTAAGGCATTTAAAAAGCCTTTTACCACTTATAATTATAACTAATTAACGATATATCGCAAATTTTATTTATTTTATAAATGAAATAACTAACTAAAATCCACTGACTAAGCAAGTGATATAGCCAGTTAAAATAGAGATGGTAAAGGTGATTCCAATAATAAGAAGAACATCTTTTCTTTTCTCTTTGGATTTAAGTAAGATAGCTAAACCAAGTCCACTATTAACGAGTAATCCACCTAGTAAAGCTCCAAATGATAAGGAACCATTTATAAATAATTCTGATAAAAGTAAGGATGAAGCGCAGTTAGGAATAAGCCCTATTATTGAACTAAATAATGGAGCGAGATATTTATTGGTTTGAATGAAGTTAGCAAAGTTTTCTTCCCCTACAAAACCAATAATAAAACCAAGCGCTAAATTAATGATTAAAACATAAGCAAATATTTCTAAGGAATGAAGAAGAGGATGAATGAGATGCTTATGAAGTTTTGTTTCAACATGTTCATCGTGCTCATCATGGTGATGGATATGAGAGCATTCTTCCGTGTGTTCTAAAGGTTTTTCTACTTCTTTAAGTTCTCTTTTATCGATTATATCGATAACAATACCAGTAACAACCCCGATTGCGAACTTGAGCCCAATAAGAGGAAGAATATAAATTGTGCGTTCATTCCAGCTTGTTAAAATGGTAATAAAAGCTTCATCTGAACAACTTAAAAAGATCGCGGTTAAAGTACCTAAAGTAATGTATTTTTTAATGTAAAGATCCGCACCTAAAACGGATGTCCCACATTGAGGAATTAGACCAAATAAGGAACCGAATACTGGTGCGGTTTTTCTTCTTTTAACTAAGAAATTAGCGAGTTTTAAATCGATGAAAGAAAGTAAGACATGGACGAGTAAAACGAAGGCAAAAATAAGCGCACTATCTTTTAAAGCGTCAAGTAAGATATCAAGCGCTAATTCCCAAGTCATAATGTTTTATTTCCTTTCTTACAATCTTCACATAAGCCATATAAGATTACTTTAGTAACATCTATTTCAAAGTTATGCTCTTCTTCAATATGTTTTAATAAGTGCGATACTTCATCGCATTCTAGATGGATAATTTTTCCACAGTTAGAGCATCTTAAATGAAAATGATTATGTTCAATCTTATCTAAAGCGTATTGATAGCAGGCACTAGTTTTATTATCGATAATGTATTTACGAATTATTCCTTCTTTAGTTAATGAATCGATAATACGGTAAAGGGAGGCTAAAGGAACTTTCTTAGAAGTTAATTCAAAAATATCCTCAATTGTGAGGTGCTTATCTTTGTTATCTTTTAAGACTTCGATAACGATTTGACGATTCTTTGTGTTGTATGCCATATATACGAATTTGAGAACGATTCTCATTTATTATAGTATTTTGTCTCCTACTTGCAACTTATTTATTAGTAAAATAACAAAAAATTTATTATGATTAATTTAAGGAGAAAAACAATGGATAAAGACATTAGAAAATATCGCTGCAAAATCTGCGGATATGAATTCGAACACGAAGGACCACTTCCAGAAGATTTTGTTTGCCCACTTTGTGGCGCACCAGCTTCTGAATTCGAAGAAGTTAAGGAATAATTATTCTTTAGAATAAAAGTCTCGG
>CAMOYS010000002.1 GCA_946630435.1 uncultured Caryophanales bacterium
ATTTCAAAAATTCTTTGCGTGGCAGGTTTAGATGTAGATTGAACAATATAGATTCTTTTATGAGCAACATCACTTAGACATCTAACGAGAATTTCGCCATCCGCAAAATGATCAATCTCAACTTCTCCTAAAGGGATATTAGTGAGATCAGATATGTCTTTGGCTAACTTTTTGTTAGCGGTTAATGCAAATATTAATGATTCTTTTTTCATCAGTTAGGATTTTACCAATATTTAATAGATAGTAAAACTATTTTCTTACTGGCTTCTCCTTTCTTAAGGACATTTTTATGTTCAAATTTATAACCTAATTTTTCCAAATGTTCGTATCCTTGAGCACTTTTAATCCAAAAATAGATGCCATAGTTTTCTAAATTGATTTTGCTATTTTGGTTATAAATATCTAATGCATCGTAATAAAGTAAGTCGTTTTTAAGGACAAAGTTTTCTGGGAGATAATTTAGTTCAATCTTTGAGAAGCGGCAGAAACGATATATAACAAATAATCTTTCATAATAGATTTCAGGTAGTTCAAAATCGTTTTTAACTAGTAAGGAGTCACATCTTTCTCCTTCAATATAATCAAATAAGACCTCAAATGTTTTCTTATCTTTTTCGATAATCTTAGGAATACGAATTCCTGCTTTTACAAGTTGGTTATAGCGGTCCATCTCATCATTAAACGCCTTAAATCCACGGTATTTTTTATATGTATATTTTTTATTTTTACGAGTAACTCTATAAGCATCATAAAGTTCATAGGAGCCTAACTCCTCTATTACTTGATAGACTTTACGTTTGATTTTAATCTCGTTCATTGCCTTAATATTTTAAATTTATTCTTTATAAAATTAAATCTAACAATAAACAAATTTCTATTATTTAAAGAAAATGGCATAATATTGACTATGAAAGTTTTATTATATTTTGAAAATGAAAAAGCCATCCGTAAAAGCGGAATCGGTCGCGCTCTTAAGCATCAAATGAGAGCGTGTGAATCTCAAGGAATTGAATATACTCTTGATCCAAAAGACACTTATGATTTAGCGCATATTAATACTTATTTCTCTAAATCATATAAAGTTCTCAAACAATGCAAGAAAAAAGGAATTCCAGTTATTGTTCATGGTCACTCCACTAAAGAAGACTTTAGAGATAGTTTTGCTATGTGGAGATTTATGACTTTATATTATTATCCAAGATTAAAGAAAATGTATTCACATGCTGATGTAATCGTTACGCCAACTGAATACTCTAAGAAGTTAATTGAAAACTATGGATATAACGTTCCTGTTTATGCCTTAAGTAATGGAATCGATTTAAATGCTTATAGTTTTGATCAAAAGAATGTTGATGCTTATCGTAAGTATTTTAATCTTGAGGAAGGTAAGAAATCCGTCATCGGTTTAGGCCTCCCATTTAAAAGAAAAGGACTTCATGATTTCATTGAAGTTGCAAGACATATGCCAGATGTTAAATTCATTTGGTTTAGCCATTTGAATCCACTTCTTGTATCAAATTTTATTAAAAGAGCTATTAGAAGAAAACCTGACAATGTCATTATGGCGGGTTATGTTGAAGACTACGCTGTTGTTAAAGGCGCCTTCCAAAATGCTGATGCCTTCTTCTTCCCATCATATGAAGAAAATGAAGGTATTGTTACCTTAGAAGCATTAGCCACAAAATGTCCGGCAGTTATTAGAGATATCGGCGTTTATGCTGATTGGTTACATAACGGTGTTGATTGCTATAAAGGACATAATAATGAAGAATTTGTGGAAATTTTAACTAAAGTTATCAATCACCGTGATGAAAAAGTTATCGAAGCAGGTTACGAAGTTGTTAAAGAAAGATCTATAGATAAAGTTGGTGAAGGTATCAAAGCTATCTATGAAGAAGTAATTGCTAAATATGGAAAACAAAAATAAAGATTTATTAATGGAATTAGTCCGTTTCGTTCTCATTGGGGTATACGGAACACTTATTGATATGGCTGTCGAAGGATGGCTAACTTCTTTCGCCTCTAAATGGGCCGATGGTAAAGGCGCTGTTATTGCATTCTTAATCATGTTTGCAGTTGGTTTAGTTGGTTGGCTTGTTGCCACTCCTGCTACATGGTCACTCACTTCCATCTGGGGATTTAGAAATGTTAGAGAAGATGATGAAAAGAAAGCAAAGAGCTTAAAAGGTTTATTAAGATTTACTCTATTAGCCTTAGCGGTTTTAGCTATTGGAGCACTTATCCAATTCGCAGGCTATATGATTTGCCTTAATTCTATGCACATTGATATCGTTGTCGACTTTAACTTTGGTGAAGCCGCTTCAACAGGTGATTTAAGAGCTATTCTTGCCTGGGGCGTTGTCTTTGTAATTAGAACAATCGTTACCATGGTTTTAAACTATGTAACACGAAAATTATTCTTGTATCGTGCACCAAAAAACCCACAGGAAGTCGCCTAAATTTAATTATTTACCACGATATTCGTTATATTTCTTAGAACTACCTCGCACTAAATCTGCGGGGTATTTTTCTTCATTTGATTTTAGTTTTGTTAAGATTATTTCATCCATATCAAGGTGGTAACGATCCGCTAAAAGAATGGAATACATTAATACATCAGCAAGCTCTTCTTTAACTTTATCTAAGGATTTTTCTTTATGATCCCATTGATATACTTCGAGTAATTCAGCTGCTTCAATAACTAATGATTTAGCGAGGTTTTCTCCTGTATGAAATTGAGACCAATCACGGTCATCTCTAAACTTTAAAACTTTATCAATTGTTTCTTGTTTCATAATCCACCACCAATCTATCGAAATTAATTGTAACAAAATAATTAACAAAATAAGTGCAAAATCTTTTTATTTTATTTAAAGATTTGTTAACATTTTTAGAGTTATGAAGAAATATTTAAGATTCATGTTTGAGTTAACTGAAGGTTATCGTAAACTATACCTTCTTCAGCTTTCCCTCATTGTTATATCAATCTTTTTAACAATGCTTTCTTCATACACCGTTAAGATTGTTATCGATTGCTATACCGAAACTAATGGTGTTATTAATATCTATCAACCAAGTTTACTTGGTCCTATTGGTAACTTTATCGTTTTAATATTTGGTGGACCTGATTTTATCATGGATAATAAATGGATCTTAGCCATTGGAGTTATTGGCTTTGGTTTATTAGGAGTTGGTTCATTTATTGTTAGAGGATTAATTAGAGGCCATGTTAATACCGGTATTTCAAAAAGAATTAGATTAGATCTTTTTAACCATATTGAAAGACTTCCTTATAGTGTTATTAAAACTCATAATAATGGGGATTTCTTACAAACTTGTATGAGAGATGAACAAGTTTTAAGAGAATTTGTTACTTGGAGATTTAATCAGTTATTCCAAACCTTAATGACAATGATTATCTCTTTTACAATTCTTTGTACGATTGAATGGAGATTAGCTTTAGTAAGTATCGCAGCGATTCCTTTACTTATTCTTTATTCTGTTTTTGTTGTTAAAAAGGATGAAAGATTATATCGCGCAACTGATGATTCTGAGGCAGTTGTTATAGGAAAAATTGAAGAAAACATCAATTCCATCAGAGTGGTAAAAGCCTATAATAACGAACGATTTGAGATTGATGAATTTAATAAAGATTTAAAAGATTATAAAGATAAATTCAAACGTTGGAGAAGATTCTCAATGTTATTTATCGCTTCTAGTGACATCTTAGTCTTTGGCCAAATTATCGCGACTGGCTTAGTTGGTGGAGCTTTCACTTATTTTGGAGATATTACCGTAGGCACAATGGTTATTGCTACTACATATACCGCTTCAGTTATTTGGCCAGTTAGAGAATGTATTAACACGATTATTGATTACGCTAAAGCGACTGTTTCTATTGATAGAATGATGGAAATCTTTAATACCCCTTATGAAGATTTAGATAAGGGCGAGGATTTCGATATTAAAGGTGATATTGAATTTGATAATGTTTCCTTTGCTTTTGATGATGATAAAGAAAACCCATTTATTAAGAATTTATCTTTCAAAATTAAAAAGGGAATGACAGTAGCCTTTATGGGTAAAACAGGAAGTGGTAAATCCACTACTGCTCATTTATTAACTAAACTTTATGATTACGATTCTGGATCTATCAAAATTGATGGAGTGGAGCTTAAAGATATTTCCAAAAGATGTGTTAGAAGAAATATCTCTATGGTCCTTCAAGAACCTTTCTTATTTTCCCGTACTGTATTAGAAAACTTAAGAATTAAAGAAAAAGACGCACCAATGGAGAAAATTATTGAAGCCACTTCTACTGCGGATATGCATAAAACAATCGAAGGTTTTTCAAATGGTTATGATACCTTAATCGGTGAAAGAGGAACCACTTTATCAGGTGGACAAAAGCAAAGAATAGCAATGGCAAGAACGCTTTTAAATGAGTCTCCTATTGTTATTTTTGATGATAGTTTAAGCGCAGTTGATGCGGAAACAGATGTGAGAATTAGAACGGCTTTAAAACATAGACAATTTAAATCCACTAACTTAATTATTACTCATAGAGTAATGACTGCACAAAACGCTGACTTAATTGTCGTTTTTGAAAACGGAACTGCAACTGAAATTGGAACACATAAGGAACTAATTAACAAACATGGTTTCTATGAAAAGATATATAAGATTCAAACGAGGATAGAGTAGATATGGCGGTACTAACTGAAGAAAGAGAACCAATCAAACGTTTGAGTGTTAAATCATTCTCTCAAATCTTTAAGTATGCCTTAAGACATTGGCCATACTTTGTTTTCGTTATTATTGCGATGGTTGTTACTTCTTTCTATGACGCTTCATTTACTCCAATGATGAATAAGTCACTTGTTAAAGCTTTAGAAGGAATGACTGTTGCCGGAAATGATTTAGCATCCTTTAACATTAATGTTGAGATGATATTTGGGATTAACTTTAATCTAAGATTCTATGAATTTATGGGTTTATTCCTCTTCTCAATGCTTGTTAGATGTGTATCTATTTTCTTTACCTTATATTTAGCGGACTTATTATCCGTTCAAATTATGGATGATTTAAGAAGAGAATCATTTGAAAAGGTCCAACAACTTAGTTTCTCTTATTTTGATAAAACTCCAACTGGATGGATTCTTGCTCGTATGCAAAATGATACTTCCTCTGTATCTGATTTATTAGCGTGGGGCTTAGTTAGATTCTTCTGGACGATATTTGAAATCTTCTTCTTACTCATCACTATGTTCTCTACTTCTTGGGAATTAACTTTGTTAATCTTAACTTTATCTCCAGTTATTATGATTGCTACACCAATCTTCCAACACTTCTTACTTAAGTTCCACCGTATCGCTCGTAACGCTTATTCTAACTATGTTAGATGGTTATCGGAATGTATTAACGGAACTTCTACAATTAAGACACTTGGCATTGAAGATAATGTTTATCATGAAGCATCAGAAGTTGTGGATGATATCCGTAAGAAACTAAAAAGAGCTATGGTTCTCCGTTCTTTCTTTGGGCCATTTGTTAACTTAGTTTCTTCCTTATCCATTGGACTTGTTATTCTTATTTGTTATCCAAACATCAATAATCCAGGTGCATGGTTAGTTGTTGATTCTTCTTTATTCGTCTTATTCGTTAGCTCAGTAAGTGAGGTATACACTCAAATAAGTGACTTCTCTGAAATCTATAATGAATTTGTTGCTAACCAAGCTAATGCTGAAAAGATTATGGCGCTTATAAATGAAGTCCCAGAACTAGAAGATAGGCCAGATGTTATAGAAAAATATGGTACTTTACTTAATCCAAAACTAGAGGCGTATGAACCAATTGAAGGTGATATTGAATTTAAAAATGTCTCATTCTCTTATCTACCTGAAATCGAAGTAATTCATAATTTAAACCTTCATATTAAAAAGGGAACAAGTTTAGCGATTGTGGGAGAAACTGGAAGTGGAAAGACCACTACTGCGAATTTATTATGTCGTTTCTATGAACCTAGTGAAGGTGAAATTTTAATTGATGGAGTAAATTATAAAGATCGTTCTGTCGGTTGGTTACGTAATTCAATTTCTTATGTCCAACAAAACCCATTCATCTTTACAGGTACATTTAGACAGAATATTGCTTATGGCAAAATTAACGCGACTGATGAAGAAATTAAGATGGCCGCACATATTGTCGGTATCGATAAATTTATCGAAGAACAAAAAGATGGTTATGATACTGTTCTTTCTGATGGAGGAAATCAATTATCACTTGGTCAAAAACAATTAATATCTTTTGCTAGATCAATAGTGCGTAACCCAAGAATCTTAATTTTAGATGAAGCTACTTCTTCAATTGATACTGAATCTGAAGCTTATGTTAGAGGCGCTATTGATAAGATTCTTGATGGAAGAACTTCGATTATTATCGCGCATAGATTATCAACAATTGTTAACTGTGACCGCATCATCATGATGGAAAACGGGGTCATTATTGAAGATGGAACACATCGTGAACTAATGGCGAAAAAAGGAAGATATTTCACTCTTTATATGTCTCAGTTCCAGGATTTAAAGATTGATACTCAGATTGAAACATACGAAAGAGAACAGAAATTAGCGAAATAAAAAGAACCTCGGCGGAGGTTCTTTTAATACTTTGTATTAATTATTTAGCTTTACCTTGGTTAGCAACTGCTTCCATTTGGGCTTTAAGTTCAGCTTCATCCATTAAATAATAATGTTTAACAGCTTTCATATTATCATCAAATTCATAGACAAGTGGGACACCGGTAGGAATATTAACTCCAACGATTTCTTCATCTTTCATATTGTCGAAATATTTAACTAAAGCACGGAGAGAGTTACCATGGGCAACGATAAGAACACGTTTACCTTCTTCCATTTCAGGTTTAATAACTTCTTCAAAATATGGAACGGCACGAGCAACTGTCATTTCAAGAGATTCATGAAGTGGAAGATCTTTTTTATCAACAGTTCTAAATTGAGCTTGGAGAGCTGGGTTTCTTGGATCATCTTCTTTAAGAGCTGGAGGTGGGCAATCATAAGATCTTCTCCAAATCTTAACTTGTTCTTCACCGTATTTAGCAGCAGTTTCGGCTTTATTTAAACCTTGAAGAGCACCGTAATGACGTTCGTTAAGTCTCCAAGATTTATAAACTGGGAGCCATTCTCTATCAAGTTCAAATAAAACATTGTTCATGGTGTGGATAGCTCTTTTAAGTAAGGAGGTATGAACAACATCAAAGTCATAACCTTCTGCTTTTAAGGTTTTACCAGCGCGGTGAGCTTCTTCAACACCCTTAGGAGAAAGTTCAACATCGGTCCAGCCAGTGAAAAGATTTAATTTATTCCATTCAGACTCGCCGTGTCTAATTAAAACTAATTTATGCATATAAAATCCTTCTTTCTTTTAACAATATATCATAGATAAATATTTTTGTCTTAAGTCTTTTTTATTTAGTAGTCCAATAAACATCTTATAAATAAAGAAAAATTAACGAATAATGTGATAATAAATGAAAATTCTTATAAAATATGATTAGGTCTTAAAGATATGGAATTAAAAGATTTAGCTATTATTGATTTACACCTTCATCTTGATGGAGCGTTATCGCCTGAAATTATTATAGAAAGAGCAATGAAAGAGAATATTGATCTCCCTACATATAATAAAGATGAATTAAGAAAATATTTAGAAGTCAGTAAACACTGCGAATCTTTAAACGAATACTTAACTAAATTTGATATTCCAAATCTTGTTCTACAAACTAAAGAAGGTATCTATGAATGCACATTGGATTTGCTTCATAGACTTTCATTACAAGGACTTAAATATGTTGAAATTAGAATGGCTCCTCAATTATCCACTACTAAAGGTTTAAGCCAAGAAGAAGTTGTTATCGAATTAATAAATTCTTCCCAAAGAGCCGAGCTCCTATATGGAATTTCCTCAAATATCATTCTTTGTATGATGAGAGGAGACACCAATAGAACGAAGAATTTAGAAACAATCGATGTTGCTTATAAATATTTAAATAAAGGAGTTGCTGCGCTTGATTTAGCGGGTGCAGAAGCCATATTCCCAAACGAATTATTTAAAGAAGAATTTAACAGAATTAAAGAATTAGGAATTCCATTAACGGTTCATGCTGGTGAAGCAAGCGGAAGCGAATCAGTTAGGAGTGCTATTAACTTTGGCGCGGTTCGAATCGGACACGGAGTTCACGCGATAGAAGATATGGAATTAATGTGTGAGATAGTAGGAAAACGAATTCCTCTTGAAATCTGCCCTACTTCAAATTTAGACACTAAAGCAGTTTCTAGTCTTGAAGAAATACCAGTTAAGAAATTCCTAGAGTTAGGAGTAAAAGTGACAATTAATACTGATGATCCAACTGTCAGTAATACTACCTTGCACGATGAATATAAGCTTTTAGAAAATATTGGTTTAAGCGAGGAAGAACTAAAAACAATTGCTTTAAATTCAATTGAAGCTGCTTTTATAAATAATGAGAAAAAAGAAGAGTTAAAATCATTTCTTCCAAAATAATGCGAATTTTATTAACTTTTAGTGTTAATAATATATAATTTAAATGCTTGTTACAAAAGGAGAATTATTAAACATGGCAAAAATTGTAAAAGTTCATGGTCGTGAAGTTCTTGACTCCCGTGGTAATCCAACTGTTGAAGTTGAAGTTACATTAGATAACGGTGTTAGAGCTAGTGCGATTGTCCCATCTGGTGCTTCCACTGGTGAAAGCGAAGCTCTTGAATTAAGAGATGGTGATAAGAAAAGATATGGTGGCAAAGGTGTATTAAAAGCTGTTGAAAACGTTAATACCAAAATTGCTCCAGCAGTCATTGGTTTAGAAGTTACTGATCAAGTCTTAGTTGATAGAACTATGCTTAAACTTGATGGTACCCCATTTAAGAAAAATTTAGGCGCTAACGCAATCTTAGGTGTTTCCTTAGCTGTTGCGAAAGCTGCTGCTCAAACCTTAGGTTTACCATTATATCGTTATATTGGTGGTACAAACGGAAAAGTTATTCCTACCCCATGTATGAACGTTATTAATGGTGGTGCTCACGCTCAAAGTAGTGTTGACTTCCAAGAATTCTTCATTATCCCAGCTGGCTTTGATTGCTTTAGAGAAGCTTTAAGAGCAGGCACTGAAGTATTCCACGCTTTACAAAAAGTTGTTAAAGAACACGGTTATGAAACTGGTGTTGGTGATGAAGGTGGTTTTGCTCCATCTTGTAAGAAAGGTAACGAAGAACCTCTTGCTTTAATCGCTGAAGCAGTTGAAAAAGCCGGTTATAAACTTGGCGAACAAATCTTCCTCGGTATGGACGTTGCTTCCTCCGAATTCTATGAAGGTAATGGTATGTATAACCTCGTCAAATCTGGCGAAGGTCGTAAATCCACTGATGAAATGATCGACTTCTTAGAAAAATTAGTTAAAGACTATCCAGCAATCGTTACCATCGAAGATGGTTTAGCAGAATCTGACTGGGCTGGTTGGAAGAAACTTACCGAAAGACTTGGCAAACGCATTCAATTAGTTGGTGATGACTTATTCGTTACTAACCCAGAATTCGTTAAGAAAGGTATCATTAACGATACCGCTAACAGTGTCCTCATTAAAGTTAACCAAATCGGTACTTTAACTGAAACACTCGATGCTATTCGTTTAGCACAAACAAATGGTTATACCTGCATGGTCTCCCATAGATCTGGTGAAACCGAAGATACCACCATTGCTGATTTAGCAGTTGCAGTTAACGCTGGTCAAATTAAGACTGGTTCCGCTTCTAGAACTGACCGTATGGCCAAATACAATCAACTTCTTAGAATTGAAGAAGAACTTGGTGAAGAAGCTGAATTCCTTGGTGTTAAAGCCTTTGCTAATCGTAAGTTCTAATTAAACTTATAAAGTCTAAAACGCTGTCACACTGTGATGGCGTTTTTTATTGGCTAAATTTTGCTGGGTAATTGCATTTACCATGAACTTTGATTATATTGTTATTATTCATATAATGAATATTAGAGGTCTAAAAAATGTCAAATTATAAAGAAGTTAAAATTGTTGATAATTTCTATCAGAATAGTTTGTTTTTCCCAATGCCAACCGTGGCTATTTCAACTTTAGCGGAGGATGGAAGCACCACTATCGGAGCCTATTCCTTAGTTTTTCCTTATTATATCGCGGGTAAAGATTATTACGCGATGATACTAGAATGTAGGAATTCATCAAATACCGCCCAAAACATTTTAAGAACCGGTAAGTGCGCACTTAATTTTATCTATGATGATCGTAAATCATTTAAAGAGTTAGTGAGATTAGGTTTCCCAGGTAAAACTCCACAAGAAAAAATGAAAGATTGTAATTTCAAATTAGTTAAGGGTGAATGTGAAGGAGAAAGACCACTTATTTTAGAAGATGCCTATCAAGTTATGGAATGCACTTGGGATGATACCTTAGAAAATGGTTTTGAATCAAAGAAACATTTAGGAAAGCTTGAAGGTGTTGAACCTCCATATAAAGACTTTAATGGTGTTACATCTAAATTTGGATGTCACTTCATCCTTAAGATAGATAAGATTCTCATGGAAGAGAAATTCGCTAATAACTTAAAACAAGGTTTAAAACGAAATTCCTTCCCAAGAGTACCAGTTGATTATGGTTATCATGATTCTAAGAACTTCTGGTATATGAGATTTGGCGGATTTAAACCTGTTGCCGAACCAATTGCCGCTTCTAATAGTGGCACAGTTGAATCAGTTATGTATTGTGCTGAACGCTTAGATACTAAAGTAAAATTCACTAAAGAAGCTTGTGAAATGTATGTTAAGATTCCACGTCCATTTATGAAAGCTGCTCTTACTCAAATTGCAGAGATTGCTGAAGAAAATGGAATCATGGTAATTGATAAAGCTGCGGCAGAAAGAATAGCGGAGATTCGAAAGAATAAAAAATAAGGATTAAACACTGTCACTGATGTGATGGTGTTTTTCTTTTATTTTTATATCTAATTATGTATAAATAATTTAAAGGGGGCTTTATTATGGCTAGAACTAGTAGAATTACTGATATAAATTTTGAAGAAATGGATGAAGTTATCGTCGGCGAAGACGATTTATTATTTCGTAATGCTGATCGATATTATTACGAACCTGATAAGAAAGATTTCTTACACGATAAAAAGTTTTCAATTAAGAGCCAAATCTTCTTCTTAATTGTTTCTTTATTATTTATGGCAGGTTTTATTACTCTATTAGTTTTAGGAAATAACGTAGAAGAGATGCTTCCTATTGTATTAAGATATAGACTTTCGTTTCTTTTAGGTCTAATTGCGACAGGATTATTTTCTCTTGTTATTATCTTTAAAATTCTTTACTGTGCTTTAGAACCAGAAAAGAAACTAATGAAATCGTTATTTAATATTCATAATACAACTTTAGATTTTGAAAATAAAAATGGTAAAAAGGCTATTATCATTACTAAGTCTTATTCCTATTTATATTACCTTATTAAAGCTATTTTATTTTTATGCGTTATTTTAGTTGCGGGAGCAATAATCTTCGCCTTTGTCGTTATGATGATCGATTCTGATAACTTAGAAATTGGTCATTTATTTATTGATATATTCGGTGGAGCAATCTTATTAACCATTATGGTATTAGGGGCTAATAAAGACTGGTATTTCCATTATTACAGTGCTTATATCTTATCTTTTAACGGATTATCATACATGTTTAAAGATAAAAAATTCACTAAAATTGATTAATTTATTATCTTTGATAATATCATTTTTATTTATTATAATAGATAGTTGTATAATTAACTCAACAAGGGGATATTTAATATGAAGGGTTTAATGTTACTTGCAAATGGCTTCGAAGATACTGAAGCTTTAACCACTCGTGATGTTTTATTACGAGCAGGTATTGAAGTTGTTACTTATTCAATTAATTCAAATAGACAAGTTGAATCATCTTTTGGTTTAACTCTTTTAGCGGATAAACCATTTGATCTTATTCCTTCAAATATTGATTCATTTGATTTTCTTATTCTTCCAGGTGGGGGAAGAGGCACTAAAAATTTAGCCGAAAATAGAAATGTTCATGATTTAATAGAAAAATTCTATGACCGCGATAAGTTATTATGTGCAATATGCGCTGCTCCATCAATCTATGGCAAGATGGGATATCTAGAAGATATTAGATTTACTTGCTTTGCTGGATTTAACCAAGGCTATGAAGGAATCTTCACTGGCGAAGAAGTTGTAGTCGATCAAAACTTCATCACCGCTCGCTCGATGATGTATAGTGTTAAATTTGCACTTGCTATTATTGAAAAATTACTTGGAAGCGAAGCTAAAGAAAAAGTCCTTATTGGATTACAAGGACAAGTCGCTAAATAATCAAATAAAGCCTAGGAAGTCCGCTCTTTCTAGGCTTTTAATATGTAATTGATATCTTCTAAAGTTAAGGAAGTTATCGAAGAATCATCATTAGAAATGACTTTATCAAATAAGTCTTTTTTAATGTTTTGAAGTTCCACTACTCTTTGTTCAATTGAATCTTCACAAATAAGTTTTATTACTTCAACATTTCTTTCTTGACCAATTCGGTACGCTCTATCTGTGGCTTGGTCTTGAACCGCAACATTCCACCATGGATCTAAGTGAATAACAACATCTGCGCCAACTAGATTTAATCCAGTTCCACCAGCTTTTAATGAAACTAAGCCTACTTTATATTTCTTTGTAGAGTTAAATTCATTAGCAAGTCTTACTCTTTCTTCGCCATCAGTATCACCAGTAATTACAAAATAATTAAGACCAAGTGAATTTAGTTTTTCTTTAACAAGATTTAAAGCTTTTACAAATTGTGAAAAAATAAGAACTCGATGTCCATCTTTAATACGGTCGTTTAATATTTCTACAAGAGTATCAACCTTAGTTGAACCACCATAATAATTTTCTACAAATAAGTTTGGATCAATACAGATTTGTCTTAATCTCATTAAATATGGAAGAACATCAAAAGCACCGCCGCCATCATCCAAAGCTTTCTTAGCTAATAAAACATGAGCGTCATATATTTTTCTTTGTTCTCCATTCATTTCACAAGTAACAAATGTTTCAAATTTATCAGGTAAATCTTTTAAAACATCTTTCTTATTTCTTCTTAAGATAAATGGAGCAACAAATCTTTTTACTTCATTAATATAACTATTATTATCTTCATAATTTTGTTTAAAAGTTTGTAAATCGATTAAGTATTTAGGCATCAAGAAATTAAATATTGACCATAAATCTAAAATTGAGTTTTCAATTGGTGTACCAGTTAAGGCAAAACGATGATCAGATTTTAAATTATATATAGTAAGTGATTTCTTGGCTTTAGAGTTCTTAATATATTGAGCTTCATCAAGGATAATTGTGTCAAAATTTATGTCTTTATAAAGCTCTTCATCTCTTCGAACAGACTCATATCCAGACACATAAATAGTGGACTTATGCATAGGAATTTGTGAAATTGTCTTTGCTCTATGCTCTGCACTACCATAGATTGGAATGACTTTCATATCAGGAGCAAAACGCATGAATTCATTCTGCCAGTTAAATAATAAAGTCTTCGGACAAATGATGAGAGAATTGCCTTTAATCTTCTCTCCTTTGAGGAATGAAATGATTTGGATGGTTTTACCTAAGCCCATATCATCCGCGAGAATTCCATTTAAATAATTTTTATATAAAACATCTAACCATCTAACTCCATCAGTTTGATATCCTCTAAGTTCTCCTACAATTTCTCCACATTTAAATGAGCTATCTTTAAAGTTTTTAATTTGATCAAATACTTCAAATACATGCTCGCTTAAAGATAAACCAGTTAAATTAGTTAACGATTTAAAAGCGTAATAAAGAGGAACATGATTTTCTTTAACTAGTTCTTTAGAAGACGCTAAATCATAATTATCAACATTATTTAAGAATTGATTAGATGCATCATTATCTAAACCAATAACTTGATTCTTATAGAGAATGTATTTTTTCTTTTTTCTTAAGCCATTAATAATTGCAAGCAATTCATCATCACTATAACGAGAGTTCTCCATGAAAACATCAAGAAGATTATTGTTATAGTTAATTCTTAATGAAGGTGGAGTAAAGCTAGAGACATGTTTATTTAAAATAGAATCACTTAGATAGACATCTGCTACCTTTTTAAGAGTTTCTAAAGATGAAGTTAAGAAGTTCCAAATGTGGGACTGATCTTCCAAATTTCCATCAACAAATCCCATATTTTTAAGAATTGATTGATAATGACGATATTGAGATTGATTATATTTTGTTAATTGTTTTGGTGATATCTTTTCATTATTAACAAAAAGTTCTTCTCGAGAAGTAATGATGTTATTTTCAAAATCAAAATAGGCATTAATTAATAAGTTTTGGAACTTAAAATCATCCGCTACTTCAGGAGAAATAATAAATGAGTCTGGATACCTCAAAATATAAGCATACTTAAAGTCTTCAATATTATCTTCAATACACGGATATTCGTTAGTGAAGATTAATTGAATCAAATTAGCAATTGCTTCATTATCCGTCAAGACATCAATGGTTTTATCATTAAAATCAAAACTATAATTACCTCTAATAACGCATCCATCTAATTTTATAAATGGAAGAGATAAAACATAATCTTTATCGATATAAATCTTAGAGTTTAATGGCTCAAGTCTATTTAAGAAGGTATATGATTTGCCTTCCATTTCAATAGTTATATTCTTTCCTTTATATATTTCTAAAACTCTTTTAAAAGATTTATCACTTAAAGATAAGAATTTTCCTGGACTATAAGGGTCAATACTAACAAGATGATTAATTACTTTAAGCAATTCTTTGGCTTCATCATCTAAAATAGTTTCATCATGAGTAAAGGCTAGTTCTTTACCATATGAGTAATAAGCTTTTTCATCGAACCTAGAAGTAAATGTCTTAAAAGAAGCAACTGAATATTGTCTAGATTGTCCCACTTTTAAAGATAAGACAGGTTTTCCATCTAAAATAAGTGTTGGATAAAAATGAACTTTTGGAGAATCATCTAATAATTCTGTTCTATCCACTAAATCGATTTGTTTAGTTAGTTCTGAAATGAATTTCTTTTTATTCTCTTCAATTATCTTCTTTTGAATTTCTTTTAAAGACAAATCAAGATCATTAATAAACTTGTTATCTTTTATATATTTATCTAATGAATAATAAAGCAACGATTTAGCTAAATATCGATCATCTAATTTATCTGCGTAATATGTGTTATATCTAGTGTTATTAGCAGAATCAAATGCTTCTAAATCAACACTTGCCACCGAATAGGCGGTTCCTTTTAAAATAATTTCTAAAGTTAAATGGAAGATAGCATAATCACCAGGAACAAAACTGAAATTGTATTTGCTATCAAAATAGCGGTTAAAAGAAGCTTCATATTGTAATGAAGGGAGTTTAAACGGTTTTAGTTCATTGACTAAAGTATCAATAATGGAAGCGCGGCTTATCATTGAGTAACTCCATAAAAGTAATTTTCACTAACTCATTATCCGGAAGAGAATTAATAATTGAAAACACTTGATTTTTTTCATCAGTATTTAAGCGATTATTTTTCGCAAGTTTATATAAGGTTTGCACTAAAAGAGCTTCGTTATTTTCTTTAATACATTTCTTAACAATAAATGAAATTCTTAATAATCTTTCTAAGACAGAATTAGTGCTTTCTTGAATTGCTAATAAGACATCTTTTGTAGTAATAACCCTATCAGAAGTCCCTTCTTTTACGAATAAAGGATAATTATCAACATAAACTAAATTAGCAGTCTTATCATCTAGTTTATCAACCGCATATTTTAATAAATGTTTACTTGCAAAAGCTTCAAATAGTTGATCTTTAATAAACTTAATATGCGGATAATACTTATCAAAATGGAACGCAATAAAAGGTAAAGTAGTTTTGTTACTAATAACATCTGGATTTATCACTCTATAATCCTTTTCGAGATAGCTTTCATAAAAAGATGCAACACTTGGTAAATTAATATATTTAGTATCGTTAATAGCTTTTATAAATGGGACACTATTAGTTGGGTCAAATTGAATAATCTTACTAGCAGCGCTTTTAATTCTTGGATATAAAGAAAGCATCTTGATGATGAAAGCTGCTTTTTTAACATCAGGATTTAATTCCTTAATTAATTCACCAAAATCTCTAATAGATAAAGGCTTAAGAATATCTAAAAGATCATCAAGTTTAGTTAAAGAATCAAAAGAGCAATCGTCATTCGCGTATATTAAATTTAGTAAATTTTCTTTATAATTAATTAGTTCGACAAGGTATTTACTTCTAACATATTCCTTAAACTCTACTTTGTTTTTGTTCATATAAAGAAGCATCGCTAACGCATGAACACAATTTGCTTTATCTTTGCAATCACAGCTAGTAGAAAGAACACCATTACTATATTCAACAATAGGATGGTAGATGCTTTCCGCTCTAACTGTACCTTCGAAAACACCATTAATTGGTTTACAGATTTCTAAGACATGATTGTTTTTTGCTAGATCAATTGCTCTATTAAAGTCATCTGGTTTAAATAAACCGACATAGGCACCGCGCTTTAAAACATCTTCAAAAGACATTTTAGACATATCTTCAATTGAACAATTATTATCGACAAATGAACCTAAAAGGTTCTTTTGATCATAATATGATTTAAAAGACACCCGATAATTCACATTATAGGAGCCAACGATGATTCCTATACCGAAATTTGGGTGTCTAATTAATGTCCCGATAGGTAGGTTTTTAAATTTTTCCACAACCTATAGTTTAACAAATTTTAGCTTAGTCTTTAAGTGTTAATTCGTAAACCATGTCTTTGCCATAGCGTTGTTTCATCTTCTTCATGAAGAAGTCTAATTCTTCAGTTTTGACAAAGGCTAAGATTGTTCCAGCGAAACCACCACCATGGATTCTAACCGCACCTTTTGGAAGTAATGCTTGGGCATAATCAATAGCTTCTTGAGGAGATCCTTCATATTGATTATCGACTTGGGTATTAAGTAAGTTATTTTGAGAAGAATGTTGAGATCCTTTAATTTGCTCAAGGAATAGTTCTTCGTCTTTATTTTTAATTGCTTTTAAGCAGGTAACAACTCTCTTATTCTCTTCGTAGAAATGAATGGCTCGTTTACGGTCAACAAAATCGAAGTGATCATGGCCGCTTTGTTTTTCTTCTAATAATTCTTCCGCAAATTCTTTTTCTGGAACATCTCTTAAATATTTTTTGCCAAAATGTTCTGCTACATTATACATTGATTCAGGAATTGCAGAATAATAGCTTGATAAGTTTGCGTGGCTACCACCAGTATTAATTAAAACAAAATGTAAATCATCAAATGGGAATTCAATGCGAGCGATATTTGGATTTTCAATATTAGCAAAATCGATAACGTTTAAACCACCATAAGAAACGCCAATTTGGTCAAGAAGTCCACTCTTTTTGCCAAAATAGTTGTTTTCAGAATATTGTCCAGCTTTGGCTAAAACAAGTTTATCAATGGAGTCCTCGTTATATAAATGGTTGATGATTCTACCAATTAATAATTCATATGCAGCAGATGAAGATAAGCCACTTCCTTGAGGAACTTCACTATCAATATAAGCGCTAAATCCACCTACTTTGTAGCCATGTTCTTTAAGATAATTTAAAACGCCTTTAACGATGCCTTTTGATGTTCCAAAATCAGTTTTACTTAATTTAGTTTTATTAACATTAAAGATAATATCTCTATAACCATGCGATTTGATGTGAACTGTTTCATCATCAGTTTTACTAACGGCAGCGGCGATACATAAGTTACAAGTTCCTGTAATACAAACACCATGGTTATGGTCAGTGTGGTTACCAATAACTTCGAAACGACCACCACAGGTTATATAATTCTCAGCTTTACATTTGAATTTGTTTTCGAATTTTTCTAGTAATTCACTTTTAATTATTCTTTTCATTTTTAATAATCTCCAAAATATGATTAACGTATATAGAAGCAACATTGATATTTGTTGTTTTTTCAATTCCTTCAAAAAAGGCATTGGAATTAACTTCGGAAAGGATAGGTTCGTTATCTTTTCCTTTTAAAATATCAACACCGCAGTAATCCAAATCTAATACTTCACTCGCTTTAATAGCCATATCTAAATATTCTTGAGGAAGTTTAACTATTGAGGAAATTCCACCACTAGCAAGATTAGAGAGATAAGAATGTTTATTCTCTCTTTTCATATAAGCAACGACTTTATGATTGATAACAATTAATCGATAATCTAATCCCTTAGAAGAAGATATAAATTCTTGGAAAACATGAGCAACTTTATCTAATTTTCGATCAATTGAGGCGAGTTCCTCATGGTTATTTATCAGATATACTTGTTTTCCAAGGGAACCGTAATTCTCTTTAACAATTAATGGATAACCTAATTCTTTTTCAACTTTATATAGATATTCATAATCATCTGATTCAAAAAATTTTAAAGGTGATGCGAATGTCTTAGGCATCTTAATTCCATGATTGGCAAGCGCGATATGAGTAAGCATTTTATCATCGCAAAGTTCTAAAGCAGATGGCTTATTGAATAATCGATACCCAAGTTTTTCAAGTAGTCTAGCGGTATATCTATCTTTGTCTAAAAAAACAATAAAATCCCTAGGTTCTAATGTGGATGAGACTTTTTGTCCCATTATAGACACTAACGTTCCATCATTTTTAACGACTTTTACATCAATATCGCGTTTTGAAAATTCTTCAAGTAATCTTTTAACTTGATTATCAACCGCGGATACGACTTTAAAACCATTAATAATGATGTAACCAGTCATTTTTATTTGAGTACTTCTGCTAATTCTTTGATTTGTTTAATGTTGTTTTCATCCATTGCAGAAACAATTTTAACAACTGGTTCAACAAATGTGATGTTCTTAGCATTTGCTAATTTAGCTTTAATAATCTTTTCAACTTGAGGTGCCCAAGTACCATTTTCAATAATACCAATTTGTTTATTTTGGAAACCGTGTTCCACTAGACGGGTAATGAAATCAGACATGAATGGGAAGATTTCCATATTGTATGTTGTGGTAGCTAAAACGACTTTGCCATATCTAAAGGCATCTTCTAAGCATTCCGCCATATCTTCGCGAGCTAAATCAGCAATAGCAACTTTTGGACAGCCTGCTTTCTTAAGTTCTTCTTCTAAAAGTAAAGCAGCTTCTTTAGTGTGACCATAAACTGAAGTATAGGCAATAAAGACACCTTCTGTTTCAACACCATAAGAAGACCAAATATTATAAAGATTTAAATAATATGGGAGGTTTTCACTTAACACAGGCCCATGAAGTGGACAAATTGTTTGAATATCTAAGGTAGCAGCTTTCTTTAAAACGTTTTGAACTTGCATGCCATATTTACCAACGATACCAAAATAATATCTTCTAGCTTCGCAAGCCCAGTCTTCTTCAACGTCTAAAGCACCGAATTTTCCAAAAGCATCTGCAGAAAATAAGACTTTGCTATTTTCATCATAAGTCATCATAACTTCTGGCCAGTGAACCATAGGTGCAAACATAAATGTTAATTCTCTTCCACCTAAATTAAGTTTGTCGCCATTATTAACGATTAATTTGTGTTCAATTTCTTGATGGAAGAATTGATACATCATCTTAAAAGCTTGAGCGTTACTAACGACAATAACATCTGGATAAACCTTTAAAAATTCCATAATATTTGCGGAATGATCAGGTTCCATATGTTGAACGATTAAATAATCAGGTTTTCTATCTTTTAAGACTTCTTTTAAATTATTTAGCCATTCATCTTTAAAGTTGATTTCGATTGTATCTAAGATGGCAATCTTTTCATCCATGATTACATAGGAGTTATAAGCCATTCCATTAGGTACAATGTATTGACCTTCAAATAAGTCTAATTGGTGATCATTAACACCAACGTAATAGATATTATTGGTAACGTGTTTCATAAATTTCCTCTTTCGTATATCGTGATAATTATCGCATAGAAACGAATTTTAATAAATATAATAAAAATATATTTTTTATTTACATAATTTTTTATTCGTATTAAAATTGCAAACGTTGACACGCATGTCAATGATAAAAATATGCCAAGAACAAAAGAACAATGTCAGAAAATTAAAGAACGTAGAAAAGAAGCGATAAAAGCCGCTGGTTTAAGACTTTTTGCTATAAATGGATATAAATCGGTCACAATTGATGACGTTATGGATGAGGTTAATTCCGCTCATTCGCTTTTCTATCATTATTATTCAAGCAAAGAAGAGCTATTTAGAGACATCATGCACGGAATTGAAAATCATTTACAAAGTGTTTTTGAGGGAATTTCTTTCGATAAAAAAGCTATTCTTATTATTGAAGATTTAATTGATAAACTATATGAGCTTCTTTCTAAAAAACAAAGTGCATATGAAGTATACTTGCTATTAACTCTTCATTACCGTTTTGAAGATTTACCTCAAGCAAGAGAAACAGACCACAAGATTGCTGTTTGGAATTATCTTTATAAAATGATTGAAAAGGGGCAAGAAGAAGGAGATATTTCTAAAGGAAACATTGGTGAGTACACTGTTGCACTATTCTCGATAATTCTTGGTCTTGCTTATAAAGGCATGTTTGATAAAGATAAAGACTTATCACCAGATAAATCAATAATTATGAATTTAATATTAAAAGGAAAGGAGACTGAATAATGATAAAAAGAATGCGTTTAGTATTTAAATCGCTTAGAGAATATAAAGTTTTCGCTTTAATCACACCATTATTTATGATTGGTGAAGCGGCAATGGAATGTGCTCTACCTTTTGTAATGTCTAAACTAACTGACGAAATTCAAGTAGCAGAACCAAATATCTGGCCATTTGTATGGCTAATGATTGGAGGAGCTTTGATAAGTTTAGTATGTGGTATTTTAGGTGGTGTATTTGCTTCTAAAGCTGCAACTGGTTTAGCGAAAAACTTAAGATACGATTTATATAAAAAGGTTCAATCCTTCTCCTTTGCAAATATTGATAAATTCTCCGTTTCATCCTTAGTTACAAGAATGACTACCGATATTAACACAATCCAAATGGCATTTGGCTTAATTATCCGTGCTGTTTTCCGCGCCCCACTTATGATGGCTTTCTCAATTATCATGGCTTTCGTTACAGGTGGGCCAATGGCGTGGATCTTTATCGGAATGGTACCTCTTGTTGCTATTATCTTTATTGTAATCATTGCCAAAGCGATGCCAACCTTTACTAGATTATTCAAACGTTACGATAAGATGAATGAATCTGTTCAAGAAAATATTGCTGGTATTCGCGTTGTTAAAACCTTTGTTCGTGAGGAGTATGAAAAGGAAAAATTCCGCAACACCTCCAGCGATTTAGCCAAAGACTTCATTAAAGCTGAGAAAATTGTTGCCTGGAATAACCCTGCTTTAAACTTTGCAATTCACTTCTCTAATATGCTTATTTGTACCTTTGGTTCATGGCTTATTTATGAAAATAGTGAAGTCGGTCCAGATGGTAAGATTATCTTTAATAATTTATCATTAGGTGGCTTATCAGCCTTACAGACTTATGGTGTTCAAATCTTAATGTCATTAATGTTTGTCTCCATGATTTTAGTAATGCTTGCCATGTCAATTGAAGCGTTCAAACGTGTTTATGAAGTTTTAATTGAAGAACCTACTATTGAAAATCCAAAAAACCCAATCTACGAAGTTAATGATGGTTCAATCACCCTCAACAATGTTTCATTTAAGTATAATGAACACGCTGAAAGAAACGCTTTAGAAAATATTAATATCAGCATTAATTCCGGTGAGTTTGTTGGTATTATTGGTTCAACAGGTTCAGGTAAAACAACTTTAATTAATTTGATCTCTCGCCTTTATGATGTTAGTGAAGGCGAAGTTATTGTAAGCGGACATAATGTTAGAGAATACGATTTAGAAGTATTAAGAGATTCAATTTCTGTAGTGTTACAAAAGAATGAATTATTCTCCGGGAGTATCGCTGATAACTTACGCTGGGGTGACTTAAATGCCAGCCTTGAAGATGTAAGAAAAGCTGCACAAACCGCTCAAATTGATGATTTTGTTATGTCACTTAAGCATCAATACGACAATATGATTAAGCCTGGAGGCAATAACGTTTCAGGTGGTCAAAAGCAAAGACTTTGTATTGCTAGAGCCTTACTTAAAAAACCTAAAATCTTAATTCTTGATGACTCCACATCTGCGGTTGATACAAAGACCGATAAGATGATTCAAGAATCTTTAAGAAGAGACATTCCTCACACTACTAAGATTGTTATTGCACAACGTATTTCTTCAATTGAAGATGCGGATAAAATTATCGTCATGGATGATGGTAAGATTAACGCTATCGGTACTCACGAAGAATTACTAAAAAATAATGAGATTTATCGTGAAGTTTATAATACACAAACTAAGAAAGGAGGTAAGTAAACATGCCACCAATGAGAATGAAAGGCAAATTCCAAAAAGCCAAAAAAGGAACTCTTAAACGTCTTATTAAGATGCTTTGGAAAGACTTTAAATGGATGTTAATTGCCGCTGTTATCTTTATTATTCTTTATTCCGCTGGAAATATTGCTTCCTCCATCTTTATTAAAAATATTTCTAACACCTTAGATGCATCAATTAAAGCAGGTACAAATCCATGGCCTGAATTAACAAATATTTTACTTGTTATTGGTGGATTCTATATTGTTGGGCTTATTTCCGCATTCGCCTATACCCGTATTATGGCGGTTGTTACCCAAAAATTCCTTAACACTGTTCGTATTAAAATGTTTAACCATATGGAATCTCTTCCAATTAAATATTTTGATACTCATCCACGTGGCGATGTCATGTCTTTATACACAAACGACATTGATACAATTAGACAACTTGTTTCACAAGCTTTCCCAACTTCAATTCAAGCTGGGGTTACAATTGTCGCTGCTATTGCAGTAATGCTTTATTTCTCCTTATATCTTTCACTTATCGTTTTCGGTGGATCTATCCTAATGATCTTAACTGCTAAATTTGTTGGAGGAACATCCTCAAAATACTTTATCAAACAACAAATTGAAACTGGTAAGGTTGAAGGTAACATTGAAGAATCTATCCGTGGACTTAAAGTTATTAAAGTCTTTAATCACGAGGAAAAATCTCAAAAAGACTTCGCTGTTATTAATGATGAACTTTGTAGAGTAAGTACCACCGCTAACGCTGCTGGTAACACAATGGGTCCAATTAATATGAATATTGGTAACATTGTTTACGTTGTTTTAGCGATTGTTGGTGTTAGCTTCTTAATCAATAACACAATGAATATTGGTATCCAATCTATCTTTAATGGAGGCAAAGCCCCTATTGATATTGGTACATTATTATTCTTCTTTATCGCGTGTAGAACATTCTCTAATAACGTTAATAACTTCTCACAACAAATTACCTTTATCGTTATGGGTCAAGCTGGTGCCTCACGTATTTTTGAAATGTTTGATGAACCATCTGAAACCGATGAAGGATATGTTACTTTAGTAAACATCAAATATCATGAAGATGGAACATTCGAAGAATGTGAAGAAAAGACAAGATATTACGCTTGGAAACACCCACATAAAGCGGATGGAACAGTTACATATACCGAACTTAAAGGTGATATCGTTTTAGACCATGTTGACTTTGGTTATAACGCGACAACCCTCGTTTTACATGATGTTAGTATTTACGCTCACCCAGGACAAAAGATTGCCTTTGTTGGTGCTACAGGCGCAGGTAAAACCACCATTACTA
The DNA here is from genome assembly GCA_946630435.1 of uncultured Caryophanales bacterium. Classification (GTDB taxonomy): domain Bacteria; phylum Bacillota_I; class Bacilli_A; order RFN20; family CAG-826; genus Fiminaster. The sequence continues at coordinate 23,988 of CAMOYS010000002.1, forward strand.
ACTTAATTAACCGTTTCTATGATATTGCAGATGGTAAGATTCGTTATGATGGAATTAACATTAATAAAATTAAGAAAGATGATTTAAGAAGATCATTAGGTATTGTTTTACAAGATGTTAACTTATTCACTGGCACTGTCATGGATAACATTCGTTACGGTCGATTAGATGCAACCGATGAAGAAGTTTATGAAGCTGCTAAGATTGCTAATGCCTATGACTTTATCACTAGACTTCCAGAAGGATTTAACACCATGCTTACAGGAGATGGCGCTAACTTATCACAAGGTCAAAGACAATTAATTTCTATTGCTAGAGCCGCTGTTGCGGATACTCCAGTTATGATTCTTGATGAAGCTACTTCTTCTATCGATACTAGAACTGAAAAACTCGTTCAAAAAGGTACCGATAAACTTATGGAAGGAAGAACAGTCTTTGTTATCGCTCATAGATTATCTACTGTTCAAAATAGTAACGCTATTATGGTCTTAGATCATGGACGTATTATTGAACGTGGTACTCATGAAGATTTAATCGCTCAAAAAGGTACATATTATCAACTTTATACTGGTGCTTTCGAACTCGAATAAGATATAGGAAGTCCGCTATTTGAAACTAAAAGTCGCCTTTGATTGAAGACGACTTTTCTTTTACTTAGTTAGATATAATTAACGGTTTTTGAAATAGATTTTTGCAACAAATGATACCTTATCGTTTACTCTTCCTTCTACATAAGTATTATCACTAGAAAGATAGACATTAACTTCATCTCCATCATGTAATTCATTGACGTAATTAATATCAAGACGAGTTATGAAATGAGAGCGATAGAAATCTAATGGGAAGATATCAGATATCATTTCAATATAACGAGTGTTATTAACGTGTCCATTTAAATCGCAGTCACTATATCTCATTGTTCTTTTATAAAAGAAGGAACATTCTTCTGGTTGTACTTTTTCTGGAAGTGGAAGAGGAGTTTCTCCTTTTAAGCTATCAACAACATAAGGTAAATTAGGTCTCATAATTAAACGACGCGTTTTATTATCGATTAAAGCCCACATGGAAGATACTTGGGCTAAGATCTTATTGTCTTTATTACGGATTCCACCATTACGGCAGAAGATAAATCCATTTTTAAGTTCACTTGGATAAGTATAGAATTCTTCTATTTCACCGTGTGGTATTAAATCATAAAAATCTACTCTAACACGAGAAATAATCCAGTCAATTCCATTATCAGTTGTTTTATCTTTGCCAATACCAATTTCATCAGAGTTACGACTAGCAATTTCTTGAAATAAAGAAAAGAAATTAACTAATTTAAGATTTCCAGTTGCATCCACCATTGATGGTCCAACATAAAACTTTTCGAAACGAGGCATTATTCATTATCCTCACTTTCTACATTCTTTTGAGGATTTTTAAGAGCTTTATTTTCTCTAGCTAGATCAAGAATAACAGTGACAAATAAAGCGACAATATATAAACCAAACGCAATGAAGATAGAGGCTGGAATATATGTCGAATAATTAATAACTAATGTCTCACTCTTTAATAAGTTTTCAGTAACTAAATATGAGGTCATAATGCCTAAACCAAACCCGAGGAAGATAATAGTGTGCATAACGATATGACTGGCTAAATCTTTACGTAAATTTCTGAATGATTTCTTACGCATGAATAAAAGTAAATTTCCCACAAGAACTGCGGTAAATACACCCATAAAGACAATAAATACTGCAGCATAACCCACACTATTTTTAGCGAAGAAAACAAACATAAATAAAGTAACTGCCGCTAATAAGAAGGTATATAAAAGATTAAAGATGTAACTGATTGCTTCATTTCTTAAATTAATAACAAAACGATCAAATAAATTCTTTAAACTAAATGGAACTTTTTCTTTATGAGATTCTACTTTTACTTTCTTTTCCTTTTTAGTAATTACTTCTTTTGGTTTTTCAGAGATAATTAATGGGAAAGAAATATCATTTAAAGAATATTCTCTAGTTGCAGGAGCAGCGTCTTCAAAATAAGTTTGAGCGCAGACATAAATTAATAAAGGTTTAAATTCACCCAAAGCATTAAGAATAGAACATACTTTTTCTTTACGACTTTCAGGATCTGTAACAATCATATCCTTAAGAGGAGTTAATTTTACTAATAGTTCATCTTTGGATGCTTTATTAAAGTTTTCTTTATTATATATAGCGAGAATATAGCCAATTTTTGAAACATTAACTTTGATACGAATTGTGTCTAAAACTGGATAGTCTTTTTCGTTACAAACAATAGAATATGGAGATTCTTCAAAATCTTTTAAGTTGAGATTAAAAATATTAACTAATGAATCGTTTAAAAAGAGCACATTATATTTAGATGTGAGTTCGATAATGTCATTACCAGTTTTGATTTTTAAGTTCGCCATAGCAAATATCATATAACATTATTAAGAAACATTCATTAGTTTTTAATAAACTAAAGGATTTATAGAAGCATATTCCCAATAAAAAAGCCTCCAATTTGAATTTTGGAAGCTATTTAGAAGTATTTTATTTCATGAATTCGTTAATCGTTTTAACGTATTTATTAAGGTGTTCTTCACCTAACGCAAAGACATAATATTTAATCTTTGGTTCAGTTCCTGATGGACGAATAGTAATTGTTTCACCATCTTTAAGGAATAATTTAATAACGTTAGATTTTGGTAAATTAGTTGGTTCTTTATGATCTTTGAAATGGATAAAGCCTTCTTGATAATCACCGATATGGTCAATTTCTCCAAATAATTCGTGAGCTTTATTACCCCTAAAGGAATCCATAATAGCAAGAATCTTTTGTTTGCCTTCAACACCACTAAGTTCAAAAGCAAGTGTCGCGGTTTTGAAATCGCCAAATTCTTTATAAAGTTCAGTTAATCTATCAAACAATGTCTTGCCTTCATGTTTATATTTGTTAGCCATTTCGGCAACAAGTAAGCAAGCATTAACCGCGTCTTTATCACGAACATCAATATTAGTAAGATAGCCACAGGATTCCTCGAATCCCAATAAATATCTTTCTACTTCACCTTTTTGTTCAAGGAAGAAGATTTGTTCACCAATGAATTTAAAACCAGTTAAAACTTCATTAACCTGGACACCATATTGTTTAGCCATAACGTTAACCATATCGCTAGAAACGATGGTTTTAACAACGACTGGTACTTTTGGTAAGGTGCCATTAGCTTTCTTAACATGATAAATAAAGTCAAATAAGAGAATACCAACTTCATTGCCAGTTAAAATAACAGGTTTTCCATTTTGATTAACAACGACACCAACTCTATCACTATCAGGATCGGTAGCGAGTAAAACATCATCATTATTTTTAAGCATTAATTCGATACCAAGTTTTAAGGCTGGTTCCATTTCTGGGTTTGGATATGGACAAGTTGGGAAATCGCCATTTGGTTTAGCTTGTTCGTTAACAACATCAACATTGAAATTGGTTTTTCTTAAAACAGTAGTAACGCATCTATAACCTGCACCATAAAGTGGAGTGTATGCTATATTAAGAATTCTTTTACTATTATCTAATGAACATTTAAGAGTGGAATCAAAGTAATCAGATATGAGTTTTTCATCAATAAAATTAATCTTTCCACGGACTACTAATTTATCAAAATCCCCATAGCAAATCCCCTTAAATGGTGATAATGATTGAATTTGTTCATAGACAGCATTAGCGGCATCAATTGTTAATTGGCAGCCATCGCTTCCATAAACTTTATAGCCATTATATTTAGATGGATTATGAGAAGCAGTAACAACAATACCTGCATCACACTTTAAATATCTAACTGCATAAGATAGAGCCGGAGTAGGCATTAATTCTTTATAAATATAAACAGTAATATTATTACTTGCTAAAACGTTAGCAGCTTCTAAAGCAAAATTACGAGAGTTATTTCTACTATCATAGCCAATAGCAACGGAATTAGTCCTTCTTTGTTTTAAAAGGTATTGGGCTAAGCCTTGAGTGGCTCTTCTAATAACGAAACGGTTCATGCGGTTTGTACCAACACCCATGACACCTCTTAAACCGCCAGTTCCGAATTCTAAATCAGAAATAAAGCGATCAGTAATTTCGTTTTCATTGTCTTTAATAAATATTAATTCAGCTTTTTCATCGCTTGATAAAGATGGCTCATTTAGCCATAAGTTGTATCTTTGTTCGACTTCTTTAAGCATGGATATCTCCTCTTTTCGACAATATTGTATATTTGTATAGTTTTAATTACAAGTAATTAGCTCAGCTAAATATATTTATTGTTATCAACACCTTTAAGTTTATTAACGACATCTTTAACTTCGTCGATATGATCTTTTTTCGCAATTAAGATGACATCATTAGTATTAACAATAACCATATCTTCTAAACCAATAGTAACAAACATCTTCTTAGTAGAAGAAACAATGGTTGTGTTTTTAGTATTATAATTCAAAACTTTAGCGCGTTTAGCAATGTTCCCGTTTTCATCTTTTTGATGATGTCTATCAATTGCTAACCAGCTGCCTAAGTCATCCCATTCAAATGTTCCTTTAGTAACATAAATGTTATCGGCTTTTTCCATAACACCATAGTCAATGGAAATCTTTTCTAAACTAGCAAATGTGGTTGCATAGTTTTGATAGAATTCAAGTTTAGGAAGTTTAAATAAGTTATCTAATGTTTCATATTGTTCTGGCATATATTTTTGGAAAGCATGCATCATTGTGGAGAGCTTATAAATAAACATTCCCGCATTCCATAAATATCCACCATTTTTAACGTATTTTTTAGCCACTTCTAAGGATGGTTTTTCCTTAAAAGAGCGGACTTTATATAGATTATTTTCGACTTCTTCACCTTCTTCAATATAGCCAAAGCCAGTGTCTGGGTGAGAAGGGTTAATACCGATTGTAACGATAGCGTCGTTATTCTCTAAGAACTTGGTAGCCTTCTCAATTAGTTCAACATATTTCTTATCATCATCAATATATTGATCACTTGGAATAGTTACTACGACAACATCTTGGTTATATCTATCTTGAATATAACGAAGGGCTAAATTAATCGCAGGAGCGGTATTTCTACCTACTGGTTCTAAAATAACGTTTTCGTCTTGAATTTCAGGTAAAGAAAGTAAAACAGCTTCTTTATATTTTTCACCGGTAACAACATAAATATCTTTATAAGGGGTAAGAGATTTAACTCTTTCAGCAGTATCAAAAATTAATGGGTGTCCACTACCAGAAAGATCTAAGAATTGTTTAGGTTTAGCTGTACGGCTTTCAGGCCAGAAGCGTTCACCAACACCACCAGCGATAATTAATGTAATAATTTTCATATCTTATTTTCCTTTCGCCTAAAAATTATTAATCAGTTACAACGACATCATCACAAGTATCATCGAGAAGCTGACCAAGTACTTTATTATAGATTTCTGAATCAATTTCAAAACGTTTAAATCTAGCGTGATAAATCAAACGAAATGCTGCAAATTTCTTACATATCTTCCACTCTTTTTCTAAATCCTTACCTTCAAAATAGACTGGGAAGAATGCATCATAAAACTTCTTCATAGTAGCTCTATCAAAGTGAAATATTTGCATACAGCGTTCATCTGAAACTGCATGAGCAAATAAATACATTGAACCAATATCATAATATGGCGAACCGATAGCAAGATCTGCTAAGTCAATCATGATATTATCACCTTTATCAGTCATAACTGCGTTTCCTGTATGGAAGTCACCATGAATTAATGTTTTAGCGTCTTTATATTCAAGGATTAAGGCTTTTAATTTTTCAACAATATCTTTATCTAATTTAGGCGCTAAAATGTTCACAAAACCTAATTCGATTTCACTTTGATCTGGGAAAATTCCTGGAAGAGGAGTGATTTTATGGAATTCACGAGTCATTAAGGCAAAACGTTTTGCGATTTCTGGAATCTTTTCAGGTTCATTAGCGACTGCTCTAGAGAATGAAATCTTATTAACAACTCTTTCAAATGAGAAACCAACACGATCGCCAAAGTAACAGATTTCACCACTAATAGGAGTGTTAACGCCAGTAAGCAAAGCTTCTTTAGCCATAATCTTCTCTTTTTCAATCATGTTAACTGGAATTTTGTTAGAGAAGAGTTTAATCATTATATCTTCGTCTTTTTCATCAAAATATGTTGTAGAAGTATAGCCATCGCCAGAAATATACATTCCATCAAGTGAGCCATGGCCATATTTCTTAACAAGTGGAATCAAAGAAGAAATACCATTATCTTCAAGTTTAGAGGCAATATTTGGACTTACTAAACGTAAGAACATTCGATAACCATTTTGGTGTAAACGAATTAAAGTTCTCATTGCACCAAAAGATAAACCAGATAATTTGTCGCAGTTAATAATGTTTTCTTTACCTTTATCTAAAACTTTTTCAATTTCAAATGAATCTTCTTTAGAAACATAACCTTCAAGAAGAATTTCACTATCAGTTTTTGTGATTTTAAATTCGATATAGCGGTCAAAGACATCGTGGACATTTTGTTCAAATTCTTTAAAGGCATAATATTCTTTTAATTCACTTAAAGCGTCCACTAAAGAAAGATAATACCAAGCGTGATTTCTTGGATCATTATCATGGAATCTTTCCCAAATCTTATTGCCAATTTCAAGGTAGTCTTGTTTAATAGCTCTAATGTTAGATAATTTATCGCCTAAGGCCACCATTTTGGCTTCTTTAGAGGCATTCTTAAGGTGATTTAGGGTTGCTTGTTTTTTATCTTTCCAAGAAACAGCATTGCCATCTAAATCAACATCATAAGAAGTCTCAGATTTTACAATTGAGGCAACTTCTGCGCCGAATTCTTGCTCAATGTCTTCAATTTTAATAGGAGTATCTTCAGCAACATCATGAAGGACTGCCGCGGCTAAAAGAGTTTGATCATTACTCATTGTGCTAACGATACTTAATGCTTCAAGAGGATGAACGATATAAGGGAATCCTTTGCCTCTTCTTTCCGTATTAGCGTGAGCTTTTGTTGCGAATATAATCGCTCTATCTAATAAATTTGAATCAATATATTTTTCTGCCATTTTATTCTTTTAACACTCCTGATTTTCTAGCAATTTCACAAATGCGTTTTGCTTGTCTAGCGTTGCTCTTTCTTTCACCATAAATAAGACCTAAGAATAAGCCAACGCCAACTTCACCACCACCCGCTTTAAGAATGTAGGTAATGAGAAGATAATATAAAGCGGTTGTAGAAGACATAATATCGATATCAGTATCACTGAAGGCTTTAACCGCTAAAGTATAAGCGTCATCAGCGTATGATTTAAATATCTCATCTAATTGACCTAAATTAGTTATATTCATCTTCTTTAATGCAATTAAATATGGGGTAGTTGAAACCGTTGTGATTTCCATATTATTAATCTTCGCAATACGTTCACTAAGAATAAGGAAGTGGCCCATACCAAGATATTCTCTAAAGGAATCAGCGTTAAGTTCAACATCATTAAGATTACCTGATTCAACAAGGCTCTTAACGACACGACGATATTCAGATAAGTTAAATCTTAATTCAGAGAATTGCTTATCCGCTAATTCAAGAAGGCCAGCTAAACTAGATAAAGTTCTAAGTGATTCACGAGGAATTTCAACATCGCTTTTATAACCAGTATCATGGTAGATAGAAGCCCAAACATGTTGAAGCGCGGTTCTCATTTGAAGTTCGAATCTAAGTTCATTTACTAAAGGATGTTTTTCATCATAATAAAGGGACTTAGGAATTCGACATATATAGTGAAGAGACATATAACCAAAGCGGTCAACATCATGAAGTTTTCTTTTATCAACTGTATTTTCCCAGTCAATTTCAAAAACATCACTTATAATGCCTGCGAATTTATCAACTTCATCAGTATAAAAGGTAACAACACGAGCACCGACTAAATCGGTTAAGTCTGATAAAGAGGTGTATTTATATCCTTTTCTTTCGAGTTTTCCTTCTAAAGAATCACGTTTTTTAATACGAGATTCGACAGAATTGATAAACATGTCATGCTCACTAACGATTTTATTTAGTGCTTTATCAATGATGTCTTTTTGAATTTTTAGTGATTCATAAGCGGCATCAAATTCTTCAAGAATCATTTGAGCTTTAATGTCCATGGTTTATCCTCCTTTTTATAAGTTCTTTTTAATTGTTAAAATGTTTTGATTGTTTTTGTATTCGTAAGAAATTTCATCCATTGATTGTTTAACAATAAAGATACCTAAACCACCAATTTGTCTTTCACTAGCGTCTAAAGTGATATCAGGATTTTCGAGTTCAAGAGGGTTAAATGGTCTTCCATTATCCACGAATGAAATTGAAACAGAGACAGGTTCTTCTTTAAGTTCAATACGAACGATAGCTTTACCAACTTCTGGATTATAAGCAAATTTAACAATATTAGAGAAGAGTTCATCAATCGCGACATTGATTTGATAAATCGCTTTCTTGTTATTAGTAACTTTGCTTAAGAAATCATTAACAAATTCGGTAACAACATCGAGATTTTCCGATAAGGAGTCCACTGAAATCTCTTTTTTAAGGATTGGTGTGCCTTTGAAAAGAACGCTGATAATAGTGATATCATCAAATTGATCTTCACCATTAACAAACTTATTAATTTCAGCTTGAACAACCTTAGTTAATTCTTCAGGATTTAAGTCAGGATTTGCGTTAAGAATATTGAGTAATCTTTCTTCGCCAAATATTTCTTCGTTTGCGTTAGTGGCTTCAGTAACCCCATCAGTGTAGAAGAATATTTGATCTCCCGGAAGAAGTTTAAAGGATGTGGCTTTAAATTTAGTTTCTTCTAAACCACCTAAAACAAATCCACGAGGAAGTTTAACATATTCGTATTTATTGTTTCTTTTAATAAGAATTGGATTATGACCTGCGTTAGCGACGATTAATTCACCAGTTAAAATATTTAATCGAGCGGTAACTGCTGTAACAAACAATCCACTTTGATTGAATTGATATAGTTCTTGGTTAGCAAGTTCGAGGGCCTTTTCTAAATAGATACCTGTTTTTGTAACGGATTTAAGAAAAGTTTTTGTCCCCATCATCTCTAAAGCAGCAGGAACACCTTTACCACTTACATCACCAATAGTGAAAATTAATTCATGAGGATTACACATATAGAAGTCATAGAAATCTCCACCAACTTCTTTAGCAGGATCCATAATCGCATATAGTTCAAATTCGCTTGTGTTAGGAAATTCGCGAGGAAGAATGCCAACTTGAATGTTAGAAGCAATCCCTAGCTCTGCAGCAATCTTTTCTTTATCTTTTGTAAAATCACTATCTTTCTTAAGAAGTTTTTCAGTACGAATAGTGAGTTGAAGAGAAATAAAGAACATTAAGGTGAGTAGGACCATTCTCGACATGTAATAATAGACAACTATCTTAACATATCTATTCTCGCCATATTGCATAAGGCTATTAAGGTATTCAATTCTCTCATTTACATCTGATGTTTCAATTTTCATTGATTCATCAATACCAGTGTTATCCATACCACCCATTAAATATGGGTCCCATTCACCAAATAGCATCGCAAAATACATGCAAAGTAGCATCATGATTGATACGGAGATAAAGATAGCTAAGCTAGTTCTTGGACTATAATAGTGGCACGCTAAAACAATAATAACAGCCCAGCCTAAGAGCGAATGCTTAGGAATGATTACATTAATAACGGAAACAACAAAGATAAATAAAGAGAGTAAGTAATACTTAAACCAAGGTTGTTTAATGTATTTTGTTTTATAGAAGAATAACGGGGTTAATAGTAGAACCATTGAGATAGGAATCACAATGTTAAGGATGGTCATTATTGATTGCATCCCAAGTTCAAAAACACCAGTTATATAGAAAACCCATATAAGTAGCATTAAGAAAGAGCCAAAAGCACAACCAAATGCTAACGCTTTATTAGCGGAATATTCATTCTCTTGTAATGTTCTAGAATCAATAGCACGCTTTTTGAAAACAAGAAACGGATTCTTCATATTAGTCCTCTTCGATAGTTAAAATGCTACTGAAACCAGTCATGTCGAAGGTTTCCATAATTAAGTCGTTAACATTTCGAAGAATCATCTTGCCTTGTTTTGACATTGTTTTATGGGTGATTAAAAGGATTCTTAAACCTGCTGAGGAAAGATAATCAAGATCCTTAAAATCAAAGTATAAAGTTTTAACTCCTTCAAGCGCACCATTAAGTGCGGCATCAAGTTCAGGAGCGGTAGATGTATCAAGCCTACCTCCTAAAGAAATAGTTAAAACGTCGTTTTCTCTTTTTAAATCAATTTTCATATTGTTCTCCACTTTAATGTTTAAATTATCTATTAAAGATAAAGATTTTTCAATTCATTGTTTGTTTAATGTTCATTTTTTATTAATGAAAAATGATGAAAATAAAATAGGAACTCGTCCAATCGAGGCGAGTTCCTATATGAAATTTAATTATTTTGCAATTTTGGAATTGGTTTGATAATTTGTTAAGAAAATTTACTTATTGAGGTAATGATAAATTGGACATTCCAAGGACAATAGCCATTCCCATGTAATAGATTGTAACATGATCATTAGCCTTTTGAATGAAGGAATCAGCGGCTTCAACTTTCTCATAATCTGTACCACCTTTTTGAGTGTTTTCAACAGCAGATTGAGTCATTCTTTGTAAACCATTTGCTGGAACACCGTCATAGTAAGCATAACCACCAGCAGTTTCAAAGACAGGAGCAGATGCAGAATTAAGTCCTCTAATTAAAGCATGATTTCTTACTTGTTCAACATAAGATGGTGTACCTTCAGAAAGTAAACTAAGGATAACAAGTTGGAATTGAGCAGGATCGCTAATTTGATATTTAGCCATTAATTCAGCCACTATTTTAGAGGCTTCTTCATCACCAGTTTCTGCTTTTTGTAAGTTTTCGGCAATGTATTTAGCTTCATTAAAGTTTGTGTTATCTGGTTGACTATAATTGAATTTATCAACTGTTTCACTATTCTTAATAATAACTTCACCACAAGTTGGAACATTAGAAATACCAGCGACACTACCAGACTTATTAAAGGCAACGAAATTTAAGAATGTCTTTTCTGGAACTGGAAATAATGATGGGATTCCTGTTTCTGGTGGGAAAGCTTTTGGATTAACAATTGTTGGATTGCCATTGACATCATAAGCGAATGATTTACCGAATGGAACGAATAAATCAGACATAGCTTTGATTTGTGGTGCTAATACATTAGCGCCAAATTGGACAAACCAAGCTTCTTCACCGGTAATATAGTTAACTAAACTACAATCTTCAAAGACGCATTTACCAACGTTACCATTTGGAGTGTAGCAAGGAACATTTACGTCTTCCGCAAATTGGAATTGGCTGACTGTTTCAGCACCTTCTTCAGGAATATCAGTATGGTCTTGAATAACAATTGGACCACCACATTTAGAGAATTCACTATTCTTAGCATTAATTAATGAACCAGCGTTATAGAAGAAAGAATTATAGTTGTCATAACTCTTACATTTATCAACTTCAAAGACAAATTCATTTGAACAATGCTCTGCAAAATAGTTGATAAAGTTAGAACGAGAAATAACGTTATAAGCAGTAGTCTTAATAGCATCATAACCAGCTTTATTAAAGATTAAACCACCAGCATATTTGTTGTCTTCATTGCTTTGAGCAAGAGGAGCGTTACCAGTAATATTAATGTTTCTAACATTAAAGATACCATTTCTAGTACGAATTAAGGCTGTGTGAGATAAAGGTTTGTCAGTTTCTGTATCTTCATTACGAACATTAAGTGGTAATTGAGAGAAATCAAGTTTGAAGTAATTACCATTTAAAGTTAATTCGGTATTGGAAATATGACCATAAACGTGGGCGGTATCTTTATAAGTTCCATAATATTTTGGATCAACACCATCAGCTTCACTATAAATATATTCGCTAGGAATATCGTTAGCGGTAATTGAAATATTTTGGTGCAAGATAACTGCACTTGGATCTAATTCAGTTGACATACCGTTAGCAGTTTTAAATGCATCCCAAACATGTTTGAGACCACCAACGTTTCCTGGGTGCCAATCGTTATCAGCGACATCACCATGTCTATCATCAAGATAACCAAGTTCTTTAGCGGTATAAGCGTTATAACCATCGATAACTTGAACTTCATAAGTAACTTTAAAGTTTTCATTAGCTTTTTGTTCATTAGTTAAACCACCTGGCATAACAGTTACTCTAAAGGTTTTGCCAACAGCGTTAACGCCAAATTTAACGTCGCATGTTCTAGCGTTTTCAATTTTAAAGTCATCGCTAGTAGCAGGAACAAATTCACCTTTATCGTTTTTAACAGTAAGGGAGAATTCATAATCATAATCCCATTCATCTTGATTATGTTCATTTAAGTTTTGATCAAAGACATGGAATTGTGGCTTAAAGTTAACTGCATTATCATCACCGACAAAGTAACCTTGAGTGCGGTCCATAAATTCTTCACGTTTTTCCGACTTTTCTTTAATGTTAGAAGCGTAATCAATAAAGGATTGTCTTTTAGTGACTGGAGCAGCGATTTTTAAAGTTACTTCTTCTTCACTAGTGGTAGATGTTGTTTCACTAGTAGTTTCGCTTGTTGTTTCACTTGTTGTTGTGGAAGTATCTTCACTAGAACTAGTTGGAGATGGATTTTGACCACAAGAAGCAAGGATTAAAGAAGTAACACTAAGTAGTAACAATTTATGTAATTTTTGTTTCATGTTATATCCTCCGCGCTTTATAAGCGCCAAAAAATCATAACCCTTATTAAAAATAAAAGCAATAAATAAAGAGGATTGGAGAGAAATAATTAGAATAAAAAAATTCTAGAAAGCTGCAACTGTAACAGGAACTTGGTATTTTTGGCCATCTGTTGATTCGACCGAGAATTTAGCAACTGTACCAGCACCCTGGAATGTAACATTGAGATAGAATTGGTCCACTATATCAACTTCAAATGCAGTTTGTTCTTCATCATAAACGACATTGATACTTGGGAAAGTAGTGTTTGTTGGATAAACTTCAGCTTTAAGCTGGACAATCATATCTTCTTTATAAGTAACAATAAATCGATAGTCTTTTTCGGTTTTGGTGTAATCAGTAACATCTTGAATATCGATACCTTCTTGAGTAGGAACGACAATCTTAATTTCTTCAACATAAATATCCTTGTTATAGCCTTTAATAGATATGCCGAAAAGTCCAACGACAAGGAAGGATACAATATAAACTAGAACCACTAATAAGATCGTCGACTTTTTCATACTTACCTACTTTTCATAATAATACGCTTTAACATAAAGAATATATAAAAGGATACACGCTCCAAAGAATAAGACGCTCACGATAATAATGCGCACAAAAGCCGCAGTGAAATCGTTATAAAGATTATTTGCTTCAGTTAAGAAGAACCAGGAAATAAAGGCTAAGGCAAATGAAACAATAAAGCCCACAATGGTAGATATTCTTTCATTTGGATTAGATATTTGTTCACCATTTGTCGCATATTCTTCGTTTTGTGGATTCATTAAATCTTTGGTAGCACTAAAGAAGATGTGTCCGTATTGAATTAAAAGAACGCTGATAGCGACTGCAATTGGAGGGAAAATACCAATATTAGCGAAGTTTCCAAAGACAATAGCACAGCCAATAATAGATGGGATTGAAAGCGATAAATTAAAGAATAATTTTGAGGTTAATGGAAGGAAGACATTTATCGGTTTTGTTTTCTTTAAATACGCGGTTCTCCCCTCTTTTGAATACATTGTGGCTACTAAACTGTTGCTAGCGAGGTATGGAAGAACGATTAAAAGGATGTTAACAGAATAGGTTAAAATATCACCTTCTAAACGAGTATCAATCGCCGCAAATACCTTATCTAAGAAATAAAGCATTAAAGGGGTGACAATATAGACAATTAAGTAAGAGCCAGATATTTCGATATCTCTAAAAGATAGCTTAAATTCTTTGTTAGTGAAGGTAATAAATTTTTTAAGTTTTTTATTCTTTTTACTCGCACCAAACGTGGTCTTATCAAACTCGAAGGTCTTAGTCATCATGTTGAAGTAGAATGGCTTGATAACAATATAAGCTAAGCCTTCTAAAGCAAGTAAAATTCCAATAATAATTAAGAAATTAAGGAAACAGGTTCCGTCTAATCGATAAATAGATGCGGCGGTTCGATTACCAAACATTGTAATAACAACAAATTTGAATGGATAAATGTAGTTATTAAAGTTATTTACGTTATTTTGAATATCATTTTTAATCGATGGCCATTCATTAAATAAATCGATATTTTCTGGGATTAAACTAATGACATAAATGACTAGGATGATACCTAAAACAGTAATCGTTAATAAAAGAATCATCTCTGAAATTGGATATGATTTTAAGAATTTATAAATGTAAAGAAGTGGGATAGATAAGAAGGCCGCTAAAATGACAAAAGCAACATTAGTGAAAATGATAACAATTAGTGAAAAGAAGAGAGAACCTATTGTTATTTGACCAATTGAAGAGGTAATAATACCAAATCCCACAGTAACTGGAATGATAATTTCAAACGACTTAAAGAAGTCCTGAATTATATAGACAGTTAACTTCGAAAAGAATAGTCCTGATGAGTTAACTGGCATTGTTACTAAGAAGCGATTATCATCTGCATAATATAAATCTTTCATTAGCCCATATGTATTCGATAAAAGATTCATCACCATAAAGATGAAGAAGAAAACGATATAAAGGTTAACGAATTCAGTTTTTGTGATAATAGAGAAAGCATTAATGATAAAGAATAAGACTGCAACTAAAGCGGCAACTATAACAAAACGTAAGCCAAAGAAAACTGACTTTTGAATAATTGTTTTCTTGTCTAAAGATCCATCACTTTTATGGATGGAGAATTTCATCTTATCTTTAATCTGTAAAAGCGTAACCGCTAAAAAAGATTTAAAGGAAGATTTATCTTTTTCTTTAGAAATAGCTTTACTCTTCATCTTTCTCCTTTCATTAATCTTTTAAACGAGGATCATCTTCGTTATTACCGATTTTTTCCATATAGAATTCTTCGAGAGTTTTACCACTCTTTTCGATTTCTTCTAAGGTATAAACACATTCAATATGACCGTGCTTAATAATGGCGATACGGTCACAAAGTTTTTCAACAATATCAATTAAGTGAGAGGAGAAGAAGACGATATTTCCTTCTTCAGCGTGTTTTCTCATACATTCTTTAACTTGGAAAATAGAGGTTGGATCTAAACCCGTTAAAGGTTCATCAAGAATCCAAACTTTAGGATTATGGATGAGCGCGGCAATAATAGTGACTTTTTGTTTCATCCCGTGGGAATAAGTCTTAATTTTGTTATCGATATTATCTTTGAGTTCAAATAGTTCGATATATTTAGCTAATCTAGCATCACGGTCTTCTTTACTAACTTCATAAATATCAGCGATGTAATTTAAGTATTCTCGACCAGTTAATTTTTCATATAAAGCATAGTGATCTGGAACAAAGCCAATTAAGCTTTTGGCGTATACTGGTTGACTCTTAACGTTATAGCCACAAACATAAATTTCCCCGCTAGTAATCGGCTGGATTCCAACAATTGACTTAATAATCGTGGATTTACCTGCCCCATTAGGACCTAAGAAACCAAACACTTCCCCACCCTTAACTACGAGGTTTGCGTCTTTAACTGCATAGTGCTTACTTAAACCATATTTTTTAGAGAAATCTTTTAACTCTAATTTAATTCCAACATTTCCTTCCATAGGTTCACTAATGCTCCTTCCATTTAAAACACTCTTAAGTGCGATTTGATCTAATTTAATGCCTTTCAACTTGAGATGTAAGGCGTAATGTCTATCAGATATATCAAAACCAAGTTGATAAATAAACCACATTCCAAAGCCCACTAAAACATAAACGATAAAATAGATTGCTTGATATATTGGGTGGAATGTAAATTGTTTTTCGTTAATTGTAAAAGTAAAGGAAATTCTAAATATGTTTTTAGCCCATTCACCAAGTTTGTCAGCGATAAATAACGAGTTAATGAAGAAGAAATCGGTTGGATGATCAAACGCGGTGAATAATGGGTTAAGAATTAATACCGTAATAAAGTAGCCAAGGAAGGCCAAAGATGAGAAGAAATATTGTTTAAGTTTTGGTCTATCAAATAAGTGAAGTGCAACACATAGAAGTGGCATAATACACGCAATAACATGGTTATACCAGAATAAAACAATATGTGGATTAAATAAGGTTGAGGTAGATGGATAATCAGGCATTAGCATTGCTAAAGCTGCACCAAAGACATTGATAAAGTAGGTGAAATAGAATAGCCTTTTAAGCTTAAATATCATGGTTATTGGGATAATAATCATTGCCATGTTACATAAGTGGAAAGGCCATCCCCACGGATACATTAAGACATCGTATTTAGAGTAATAGAAATATCCAATCGAGGTACCTACTGCGATAAATATTAAAGCGGCTTCAATTTTATCTTTATGCGCTTTTCTTAAACCAAAATATAAAGAAAATGGAAGAAGGATTAAGAAAAGATAGATGAACATTCTATGAGATATTGAAAAGTTAATTGGGTGATTATAGATACTGCCTAAACCAAAGACAAACATTGGGAAACTAGCCGGCATAGTAGCAAAGTTTAATAAAACTGATACAGTAGCAACTTCCCCATAAGAATGTTTTGAGATCTTAACTTTGTAGTCTTTAAACCAATAATAAATTGAAATAGTTAAGCCTAATGCAATCTCCACTGGAAGCATGAAATATGTTAAGGAATAATTCGTATTTCCCTGCATCATTTCGAGCATTGGAAGCATTAAAAAGGTGCACACTAAAAAGATAGGACTAGCAATAAATTTGGCATACCATTTCATCGTTTTATAATGGTAGTTTGGTCTTAAAAACAATATAAGAAGTGCCGTTAATTCAAACCAAATGGCAAAATTACCTAAGATATTTAATGGGGTGGACATTGTCCCACCGAAGTGTGCGTATATAGCAAAGTTTTCATCAATTCCCTGGACTTCAGTGTAACTAAAATATCTAACAGCGAAGACCGCCATTAAGATATAGGTTAAGATACGTTCAAAAATAAGTTTTCTTTTATTAACAAAAACTCCCATCAAGATGAGAGAGATAAATAATACTCCAAAGAAAACTAAATAAATCATAAGGCGGGAAAACCTAACCTATATTATACACTTGCTTATTATTTTTTTAATAAAAAGCAAAATTTGATGAATAAAATTAGATAATGGAAACTAAAAGAAAAGGCTTTTAATTAAGCCAATTCTTTTGAACTTATATTATTCGAAAAGCCATTTTAGGTTATCGTAATTTAAGTATGTCTTTTCCCAACAGTTATGATCACACTCTGGGTAAATAGTTAATGTAACATCAGTTCCTGCTTCTTTAAGTCTAGAATACATTCTTCTAGCTTCTTCAGGAAATACTGCAACATCTTTTTCGCCATGGAAGATTCTGAATTTAATATTTTTCATTTGAAAAGCATTCCAATACATTCCACCACCGCAGCAGACAATGGCTTTATTAAACAATAAAGGTTCATTCATCATCACTTGATAAATCGCATAACCACCCATTGAAATACCAGAGGCATTGAATTTGGTTTTATCAACGTAATCTTCATTATAAATGTAACGAACGAAATCCATTAAACGGGAGAAATTATAAAACCAGGTATCATCTTCGCATTGAGGAATAACAGTAAAGCCATTTGCTAATGGGCTATCACCTTTATTTAGTAAAGCGATGATACAAGAATCTTCAAATCCTTTAAAATCTTTTCCTCTACTACCTGCGCCATGAAGATGAAACATAACTGGATATTTTTTACCCTTTTCATAGTTAAGTGGATAGTAAAGCAAATATCTTTGTCCGTTATGTTCTAGTTTTTCGAATTTAATCATACAAATTATATCCCTTATTTAACTCAATTGTTTTCTTAGCAATTTCATTTAATTGTTCAAGTTCTTCCTTACTTACTGGAGGAGTATTTGCATCGTAAGTGTGGCCACTTGGATGAAAGTTTTTCATATCTAAATTTTTCACTCCAGTTAAGAAATAAACCCACACAAGTCCAGTCAATGTTCTTCCACGTTCATTCAAATGGAAGCCATCACGATCTAAAGTATCACCATAAATTTTACGGGCTTCTTTAATTGCTGTGCCACTTGGAATAATGTATTTAATTCCACTGATTTTACTTACTTCTTCATAAGCTTTATCAATATCATTTGTCATTGCATCTTGATCCATTGGGTTTGAGCCATATTTTTCATGAGAATATGATTTAGAATAGCTCCATGTTTTATGAAGAAGATTAGTTGCAAGGGTAAAGTTTCTAATTCCTTTTAGAAGCTTAGTTAATTCAGGGAAGAATGTTTTTGAATCAACTGAATCGCCACTTCTTTGTTGGAAAGTGACATAATCCCATTTCTTATAAGCTAATCCTTGTTGAATCGAAACAGAATTAATATATTTGCCATTTTCATAAAATTCATAAGCAATCTCACCGCTTAAAAAGTTCTTCCAATGTAAGCTAATTGGGCATCCGCCGATATATAAAACATAGACATTGATATCTAGTCCGTTTGCCTTAGCAATTTCATGGATATAAGTATGGGTATCAACTGCAAAAGAATTTCCTACGCATAAAACATTCATAGCTATTTACCTCCAAAGAATAATGAAGCTGCGCCAACTTTTCCTGAATCATAACCAAGTCTAGCTTGTTCTACCTTTATAATAGGAGCGTCTTTATAACCATAATCATGATCTTTTAAATATTTTCTAATTCGACTCAAAAGATATTCACCTTCATTAGCAACACCACCCGAAAGAACAAAGACATCAGGTCTAAAGATGTTAGCGTAATCTAAAATTCCTTCTGATAAATACATAACATAATCCGTAACTAATTTATG
>CAMOYS010000003.1 GCA_946630435.1 uncultured Caryophanales bacterium
GCCAACCAGTCTTGTTTCCACCGGAATATAACACTTATTTGTTTCCTCACACAAGAATATATCGCAACTTGCGTGGTGTTTTCTTGCGACTTTGTAAAAGTCTGCGTGTGTGTATCCGTTGATTTCTAACACATAACTAATAGTGGTGTATTTTCCTTTGACAAAAAAGCCACCTAAAATATTTCCTATTGGTTTAAAAGTGTATCCCTTGTATTTAAATGCTTGTGCTTTCATAAAATTCCGTTCTCCTTAAATTCTTTAATTAAGCCATATCGTTTGGCTAGGCGATAAACCATGTCGCTGTTTTCCATTACTTCTTCCCAACTTTGTGCCTTATTAAAGTTTTGTTCTTGCAATTCCATAGCAAAAAATCTTGCTTGATTTTTCATTGCCAAATAATTTTTATTCATAATTAGTCCTCCTTTTTATGTTGTTTCCAATATTTAGAATTTTGGTAAATGTCGGTTAAAGTGTCATAAACAAAGCGGTTATATTCGACATTTTCAAATTCCGTTTCTTCCTTAAAAAACTTGTTTATTTCATCAATTACAATTTTGGTTGCGATTTTCTCGATTTCCTTTTTGCTTTCGTTCCCAGTTAATCGCATAAAGCCACTACCAAAAACTAGAGTTTCAAAGTCGCTAGTGTGGTGTAGTTCGATACAAAAACTTTGTTCATCATCACAACTCATTTTTGTATTTTGAATAAATAACCAAGTATCCTTTGTGATATAAATTTCGATAAAATCATCAAAGTATGGTATTAAATTTAATAGTTTCATAATTCTATCCCCTTTTATATAAACATTTTTCAATAATTTCTTCTATTGTGTTTGGTAGTGGCTTTTCTTCGTTATCAAAACCATTTAACCCCGCTAAACTTGTGCTACTACATTGATAAAGTTTTTTACCAGTATCATAGTAAAGCGTATCTCTATATGTAAAAGTTATACCACCGACACACTCGCCCTTTTCGTTGTGAAAAAATATAGGACAACAAGCACGACAACCAAAAGTTAAATATCTTTCATCTTTGTCTAAAATCAAGTTCTCACGCTTCGCTATTTCTTCGCAAATAGGTTTCACTAATGTATCAGTCCAATGCGGATATGTTCTTTCGTGTTTCGCTAATCGTTTTTGTGCGTTTTCAATTCGTTTTTCTAAACGCTCTTTTTCTTTCGTGTAAGCAAGTATAGTCATTTCATACTCGCCCAATAATTCGCTAGTAGTTTTCATTTTCTTTGCCCCCTTGTATATCCGTTTCTAATAAGTTCAATTTCTAGGTCACGCAACCCTTTTTGTGTGACAATATCAATAGCAAAATCGCATACCTTATCACTTGTTTGGTATGTCTTGCTTAATGTATCCATAATTAAATAATTAGCGGTCTTTCCGCCCCTAAATGTTAATTTCATTTGTAAAACCCTCCTAAGTCCATAATTGGCTTTGAAATATGCCCTCTAATACCTTTTGCTGGTGCGTTCCAACTAGCCGATTTATAGAGGTTACCCTCAAAATCAATAAAGCAAAAAGCACTCGCATACTTTCCGCTCATATATTGAATAACCCTAATATATTTCTTGCCTATTGAATAATCATAGTAGTCTTTAAGACTTGGATATTTTGCCCTATGTTGCTTTGTTAGTTCTTTGCAATAATTATCGACAAGTTTAAATAATTCCGTTCTATCCATACTAATTGTCCTCGCTTTCACAAAGTCTTTCTAAAGTCCATTTATTAGCCCATAGATAACTAATAATCTCTGTGGCTTGTTTGCCATACTTTGACTTTAAATCTTTGTAGATAACTAGCATTTCTTTTAATTTCTTTTCGTTTATTAAATTGGTTCGTGTTATTTCGTTATCAATTTCACTAATTCTAGTTTCTAAATCAAAATCGTTTTTAATCTCAAAGCCGTTGTAATACCAGTCATAGCGTGATGAAAAATATCCGCGATGATATTCGCCTTGTTGTTTTTTAACATTAATTGAGCAAATAAAATGTCCTCTATATCTAAAGTAATATTCGCTCTTGTTATCGTTGTCTTTATCGACACAAAATCTATCGAGCAAGTTTCCAAACTTTTGTTCGGTTTCTAAAGCGGTTTTAATTACCCCTCTAATATCCCAACTAATATCTAACCTATCCCCCATTTTCTTTTCTAATAATTCATTGTTTAAAGCATTTAATAATGTTTCTCTATTCATAATCTATCCCCCTTATAAAGTTTCAATTTCTTTGTCAATTTCTTCTAATCGTGCTTGCAAGCGTTTTGTTTCTTCTTCGATAGCAACTTTTAATAAATCTAACGACACAACACAATTAACGCTATTTCTACTAGAAATGTTATCGTGGTATATTTCGATATGTTTTAGATATTTTGAGTTAATATTTCTATCTACGCTCGCTTGTAAAGTGGTATCAACACTAAAATTGCTTTGGCAATATTCGTTTCCGTGTAAAGCGTTGTCAATTCTTTCTATTGCTTTTAAGTTTCTATTGATATAATCAAAAGTTCTTTCTTTCATTTTTGCCAAATCGTTGGCTCGTTGTAAATTTTCTAATTTCATAATGTTACCCCCTATTCATAATCGTTATATTCGCAATCTAATTCACTTGTTTCACTTTCTAAATCATCAAGCGTGTTGCAAATATGTTCAATTTCACTTTCTAAAGCGGTTAAATCTATGTCGCTTATGTCATACTCGTTTGTGTCAATTTCGTGGCTATATAGGTCGTTTTTAAAACTATCAAAAGTATCTTGAATTTCCATAACTTTGTTATGTAACTCGGCAAACAATAACGCTAATTCTTTTGGTAGTCTTTTGGCGCTTGTTTCTTCTTCTTCGCCTAAAACATAATCGTTATAAAATCTATTATCAATATAGATTTTAACATAAGCGCCTAACCAACCATACGGCTTTTTATCCGCAAAGTCTGTGGCTTGTTCTAGCGTTTCAAAAGTATCCTCATAAGTTTCTTCTAATTCGTGGTATAAATCACCCCACTCGTTTTCATATTGTGTATATACTTTGCTTGTAACTTTAATCATAATCGTTTATCCGCCTTTCTTTTAAAATGAATAACGCTCATAACAAGCGTTTCTTGTGTATCCAGTAATTTTATAAATTTCGATTTCTTCTTTGTCACAACCTAAATTATCAATTAAGTTTTGTTCGCTATCGTAACTATCGACATAAACGGAAAAAGAATTTTCTTCGTTATCAAAATCTTCTTTATTTTCGTAAACCCTATATTCGCAACCAGTATTAAAGTAACAAATTTCTAGGTATTTAAGCATATCGCTAGTTATTTCTTCACTAACATAGCATTGTTGCCAGTCACTTTGAGAACAACCCCTAATAGTTTCAAATTGCCACTTTTTGCCAGTCATTAAAAATAACGCATTACAAATCATTTCTTCGCTCAAATAATAGGTTTTAAAATAATCTTCGATAAGTAGTTTCCACTTATGAATTTCTTGTTTGGTATATTTTTTTGCCACTATCTTTAGGAAAATACCACTCTATCGCTTGCGTTAAATTATCAAATTCTTTCCAGTATCCCTTATTAAAATAGCACTCAAAATATTGATAATTTGCATTGTTAAAATCTAAAAGTCTTTTAAAATCTTTAGTGATAATTCCTAAAAAATCATTATTGCCGTAAATAACTACTTCGTTGCAATAAACATCATCATTTATTCCTAATTCATATTTGCCAGTGTTTTTATCCTTATAGTGATAGAAAAAGTCGCTATCTTGTAATTCTTCTTCCACTTGTCTTGCGTAGTATTTAATCATTGTTTTACCCCCTATAAGTCACAAGTATCGCCTAAATAAAGCACATACTCGTTATTCTTGTTGTATCGCTCAAATTCTTCCGTATCAAAAATGCGGTAACTCTTATTCGTGCAAAGTAAACCTAAATTGTTTGGTTTTTTCATTTCCTTAATGCGATAATCGGCTTTTCCGTAGTTAGCGGTGGTTATTCCACACCAACCGCCTACATAGTCCGTATCGCCTAATTCAACCGCTAAACTATCCCTAAATTTATCTTTGGTTAAAATATAGCGTTTGGTTTTTCCGTTTCTAAAAATGCTAATCGTATAAACATAAGTTTTTCTCACAGATTATCTACCCCCTTGTTTTTTAGTTAATTCATACGCTTTTGTGTAGCGTGCGATTTGTTGTATATAGTGTGTTTTTGCTTTAGCACATAAGCGGTCATAATCGCTTTTAGTGGCTAGTTTTACCCACTCAATAGGATATAGGTTAAACCCACACATTAAGCCCTTATCCGTGGCTTTGTGATTTTCCTTATCAAAAACTTTAATTTCCGTGATAGTTTCCCCTAAATAGTTTTTGCCACTTATTTTAATAAGCGTTCCGTTTTCTAATTTTTCGATTTCTTTTAAAGTCATAGATTTACCCCCTATTCTTTTCGAATTTTCTTTAATGCCTCATAAAGCATAGGCAACTCGTTTTCCGTTGCTAAATCTTTAATGTTATAAGCAAACCAGTTTGGATACATAGGTCTATTTTCCGTGTAAAACTCAATGTAGCCTAAATTATCCATACACAACGCTTGCACGCCTAACTCGTTTCTTTCGAGCGTTATATCAATAACTTTGTTGTTATCCATATCGTAAGCAAACTCGAGTTTAGCGGTGCTTAACAATTCAACTAATCGTTTCTTACCCATAGTATTTTTCTAACCTCTTTTGTTCTTTGGTGGTTAAATTAAAAAGTGTCGAGTGACACTCTTTAAGTAGTAGTTTAGCCATATTGAGCGTAACGCCAGTGGTTGCCTCGCTCATATATCCATACATTACATAAAAGT
This sequence comes from uncultured Caryophanales bacterium, assembly GCA_946630435.1. Lineage (GTDB taxonomy): Bacteria > Bacillota_I > Bacilli_A > RFN20 > CAG-826 > Fiminaster. The sequence goes on from CAMOYS010000003.1 coordinate 4,842, forward strand.
AATATTTGCCTATAAACACTTTTTTGGTGTATTTAAGCGGTGCGTTAATAATCTCGAGGTCTAGCCCTAAATCATTATCGTTTTGCACCTCATATTTGCCGTAAATTGTTTTCCATACAAAGCCTAAACAATTTTTGTTATGTAGTATCGCTTTAGCCAAATTAATTGATTTCATAGCACTTGCCCCCACTCATATTGTTGCTTTGCGGTTATGCGACTATCACGGCATAAATAGCCCACATAATCAACCCAGTAGCAACGGATAGTGGTTGTTCCTAACCTCGCTTTTAATTCCTCAATAGTGAGGCAATTTTCTTGTTGCATTAATGTTTCAAAAAATTCTTGTTTTGCTTGTTTAAATGTCATATTACTTGTCCCCCTTAATCTTGCTTAACGCATTATCGAGCGCAATTTCTCGTTGTATGTCTTGCGTAATATCCGCACCATATAACGCCTCTAAAAACATTTCACAACCAGTTTCGTTTAACTCGGTTTTTGCCCAGTTTTCCAAATTCAAAAATAATGCTTTTCGGTCTTTGAGCGGATACTGGATAAAACGCTCGGTTATTAGTTTTTTAAATTGCTTAATAGCAAGTGTTCTACTTGCTTGTTTTCCGTGTCTTGACTTTGCCATAAATACCCCCTAATTAATGTTTGATAATTGGTTAAAAATTTCGTTTCTAAAGCGTGTTTTTGCTTGTTCTAAACCTAAATAGAAATAAGAACGATTAAGATAATAATTGCGTATTTCCCACGCACCCATAAAAGTTTTGCGAGCGTAATTAGTGTTAAATGCCCCTATGTTGTTAAAAATAATTTCGTATGCTCGTTGTAAACTTTTGCCTAAATCGTGCAATTTATAAATCAACTTGCAAGCGTATGAATAACCCACGCTATTTATATAACAAGCGTGTTTTAATTCTTTTAAGTGTTCTTTGGATAAACAAACATAATCGGCTAAAGCCGTGCTTTCTATCCCAAAATCGTATGCGTGTAAAGTATCCGCTAAATTTCTTTGTAAATGTTTCATTTTTCGCTATCCCCCTTAATTTTGAGTAATTGCTCTAAAATCGTTAAATGATAATTCTTTAACTTTTAGTAACTTTTTAAAGCCCTTAATTAAGCCCTTATATGATTTGCTCGTTACGGCTCTTTCATATTGCTCTTTTTTCTCGTTAAATCGGTTTTCTAATTCTTTTAAAGTTTTAGCACCAACTACCGCCATGCCAGTTAATTTATCACTTAAAATAAAAGTCTTTGTAAGTGGCTCTTTTCTTACAAAAAGTCTGGTATCGTTTTTATATGTTTTTCCGCTAACTTGTTGTAAAACAATCTTATTATTAGCGATTATTCTTGTATTAATGTAAAAATTTTCATTATATTGCATAGTTTTTATCCTACTTTCTAAAATGCCCCTATAGACATTTTTAAGGTGGTTTGACTTTCGCCTATGGCTTTTATTGTCACGGCTCTAACCAAAATTCAAAGAGTTTTCATCAAATTGCTAAAACACAAACAAAGCGTTCTTATTATTTTCTTGTCGCTTTTAAACGCATAAACTTGCGACACGGCTTTATTATTCTTGTCACGCCATAAAGCCCCTATAGGCGTTTTTGGTCTATCGCTTGATAGTATCTTCCGTTGTCCCTTATTTAATGAGGTCTTGCCTCTCGAGGTGTAACAACCGCTTTTATCGTGTTGCCTCGTTCACGGCTTCGCAAGTGTTCGGCGCTTGTTCTACGCTTAAATTCTATTTAATAATCAAGCGATAATACACAATATTAAAAATATTATAAATATTAAGAATATTATTCTTTTTCGTTATAGTCGCATTAATACTAATTTATTAAAATAGCCGTATTTAGCAAATTAAAGCCGTTTCTAGCGTTGTTTTATCGTGGCTTGATAAAATATCCATAAAATAAAATTAAGTGGCTTATTTTGGCTTATTTTGTAAACTGGTTAAAAAAGCATAAAAAAAGCACGGGCAATAATTCCCGTGCTTTTAGTTTTTAAATAATAAAATTATCGTATCCGTTGCGGTCAATATAGTGCGATTTTTTCGGCAATTTTAAAAGAAAGTTTTTAACGATAATATAAAGCATTTTACTATTTGTTTGCTCGTTTTCGCTTGCTAATTCTTTTAATTGCTCGGCTTGTTCGCTTGTAAGATTAATTATGAATTGATTGTTGCGTTTCATTGTTTCACTATTCTCTTTCTTTAATAGTTATCATTAACGGGCTTTCACACTTTAAAATTTTATATTCATATTTTTTTAAAAGTCTTTCTAAAGTGCTTTTATAAATTGCGCTAGCGTTTGCAATTTCGCAATTATAGAAAATTATTTCTTTTTCATAATCATATTTGCGCTTGCCATAAGCCACACAGCCGTAATAATAATTAGTTACGATAAAATTATCACAACCCAAAAAAACAAGTAAAAATTCGCTCTTTTTTTGGTTAATAAAACAATATGAGCAATTATATTTTATAGTTTGATTATAAAGCGTTTTAATGTTCATTATTTAGCCCCCTTAATTTCTTTTATTTCTTCCTCGGTTAATTCGTGTAGCCAGTCAGTAAAAGAGTTAATTTCTACATAGTCGGTTAAATCTTCGATATAGTCAAAATAATAATCAACGAATTTTTGCAACTCGTTTTTTTCGATTTCTTCTTTATCTTCGTTATACATATTTTTATATATATAATCTTGGTCACACCAGCGTAAAAAGTCATTTCTACCTATATGCATAATTTAACCCCTTAAAACTCTTTCAAAGTCTTTCTTCGTTTTTGGTGCATTTTTAACCTCGTAAAAAGATAAAAACGCTTTTAAATGTCTTAATGTGGTATTGCTTAAAAGTAATTCCTCTTTAACGCTTTTATTAAGTTTAAAAGTCTTTTCTTTTGTGTTAACCTCGCAAACATTAGTTAAATAAGAAAATAAAACGGCTTTGTTTTCGCTTTCTTTTACAATCGCTTTATTATAAAAACTCGCTCTCTTTTCGTTTTGTGGTTTAAGATAAAACTCTTTCATAATTCTTTTTGTTTCCTCGCTTTCTTAAATAAATATAAAAAAGTTAGATAACATAAAAAATCTTGCTAGTTATCATTTTTAATAATATTAGTAATTGCTTTTTTAAATACTCTTAAAGAATAGAATTAATTATAAATTAGTAATTATATTTTTGAGCCTTATTATAACGGCAAGCGTTAAAAAAGTAATAATTTTCACTCGCTTGCTTTCGGTAGTTTTTACGGGCTTTTTTCTTTTCGCTTTTATTCATAATTTAACGCTCGCTTTCTGGGTTATCGTTTCCAGTTAAAACAAAGTAAATATTTTTTAATAATCTTTGTTGTTGTGGTGTTCCGCTTTTCATATCCACATTATAGATATAAGTGCAAGCGACTAATTCAATTAATTTGTTTAATTGTGCTTTTGTAAATGCCTTACTATCTTTTAAAGCATAGTGCCTATTTAATTGATTAATAATAGTAGTGAATTTCATTGTTTTTTTGTTCCTCTTTTCGTTTCTTTTGGTGTATCCCCTAAGAGTATTAAAAAAAGCAACTACATATATATTATTTCGCTACTTTCAAAGCATTAATATTAATGCGTGCATTACATAACTAAAATAATTAATTATCACATAGCAATAATATTTTTGCTTTGCTATTCGCTTTAATAGTTAGAACGGCGCAACCCTTGACAAGTTACTGGGGCAACTCTCGTAACCCTTACGCTTATTAATATAAACAATATTTAGAATATTATCAATATTTTTTATGTAAAAGTTATTTCGCACGCTTTACAAATTAAAGACAATTTAAAGCAACATATTTTATATTTTTGGTATGTTTATATAACTATCATTTAAAACGCTTGCGCTTGCGCTTGTTTTATTCAATTTAAGAACATATTAAGAATTAAGTTAACTAATAGAAAGTTAATAATAAGTTAATTAAAACTATTTTATAAGACACGGGGAATGGCTAAACATATCGAACATTATTATATAAAATTGTTCGATTTCTTATTATAACTTTGTTATGTTTTCCAGTTTGTAAAAAATCTTAATTATTTACATAGAATTTTATTAATAAATTAATAATATGCTCGTTTTTGGTATATTATGGCTTTTAGTGGCTTATTTAATAGCGTTATTTAAGAAATTAAAGCCGTTTAACGCTTTGAAATAGTGTTGTTAGGTTGCTGGGGTAGGGTCTTATTAAACCCGTGAAAGACTGGGGCGGTTTAAGTCCTTTACCACCCACAAGAAAAAAAGGACTTCCCAAAAATTCTTGAAAAACAAAAGGGCAAAAAATTATGCAAAAGGTGTTGACAACGCTTTATATAGAATTTAGAATTAAGTTATGCCGAAAAGGAGGCGATGAAAAGTGAGAAATGCGATAGGTTATGTTAGGGTTTCGACCAATGAACAAGACGACAAGTTTGGTATCGAGGCGCAAAAAGAGGCAATTTTGAAGTTTGCCGATGAAAATGGGTTTGTGATTGTCGAGTGGGCGAAAGATGTTATTAGTGGGGCGAGCGAGAATAAACCAGCGCTCAATTCTTTACTATATTCGATAGATGTGAATAACCCGCCTTATGAAGCGGTCATAGTTTTTAAATACGATAGAATTGCGAGGGAGATGTTGCAACTTTGCTATGCGGTGCTTGAATTTAAGCGCAAGAACATTGAACTACATAGCGTCCACGATGATATGAATTTAGAAAAGCCAGAGAATAAGTTGATGTTGGCGGTCGTTGGCTATTGTGCGGAAAAAGAGCGTGAGAGCATTAAGATTAGAACAAGTGCTGGTAGGTTACAAAAGGCGAATGGTGGTGGTTACGCTGGTGGGACAGTTCCACTTGGTTACACGACTTTACACGGAAGATTAGTTTTAGAGCCGAGCGAAAAGGCGGTTGTGCTTATGATTTATGAAATGGTTAAAAAGCAAAAGATGTCTTTAAATCGTGTGGCGGAATATCTAAATGATAATAATGTTAAGTCCAAGCGTGGCGGAAGATGGACGGCTCGAAGTGTCAAATACATCATCGACAACGAAAAGTTTTATCGTGGTTATTATAAATACGGAAAAGACGGAAAGTGGGTTAAGGGCGAACACGAAGCCTTATTTTATTAGTTATGAAAGCGATTAAAACTTTGAAATCATTATATAAATACACTCACGAAAACCCTAGCGTTGATGTTGTTTATATTAGTATGAAATTAGCCAATTATATAACTTTATTAGAACACGAATATATAGATAGCATAACTAGAGGCGTTCCAATGAAACCAAAACACCAGCAAGATTATTGGTTATTTAATGACTGCATTGTTGCAAATGGAACTAAGTTTTTAGTAGAGGAGGCAAAAAATGAAATCAATTTTAATTAGTATCAAACCAAAATATGTAGCCAAAATCTTAAATGGCGAAAAGACCATAGAAATTAGAAAAACTTGCCGAAAGATATAAAGGAGAGTTGGAATTGTTATGATTTATTACAGCGATATGGACGAAGATATTAGAGAGATAACTAACAAAATTAGTGAATTAGGTTATTACTTTGACAATCCAAAAGAAGTAGCAACTTTATGGAAAGAATATAGCAATGGGGTTTGTGCTCAATGGCTTGTAGTATATGATATGACTTTAAGGCATTTTGCTGAATGGCTAAAGGAAAATAAGGAGATTGAATACTTATGAAATATAGTGCATATCCAGTAGAAAATAAACCTATTATTGGAGAAGACGACCAATATAAAAAATTGATTATTTGTATGATAAAGTTTTTGGAAAATAAAACTGATAATTTATATCAATTTTTGGAAGATAACAATATTAGTTTAGAAACATATATGACTTTTAGAGGTAATTATTTATGACTAAAGGTTTAGAAGCATTAGAAATTATCGTTGATAGACTTGCTATAAAAAAATATGATGAAAGTGGAAATCTTACATATTGGAAAAGCACTATAGATGAAGAATATCAAGTCATCGAAAAAGAACTCAAAGATGTTGATGAAATTATGTCTAATCATAACTGCTCTGATTTAATCGAATTAAACGAAAAATTATGCGATTATGAAGAATTAAAGTTCGATGATGATGTTAAGCAAATGAAACTTAAAGCGTTAGAGATTGTTAAGAAAAAACGAGTTCATACCCGTATGCTTCAAATGGTAAATGATGATTTTACTTATCTTGATTACAATAAACAATTTGCGAGAGAGCCAAGCGAAGATTTAACTCAAGAAGAATACGACTTAGTGAAAGGGGTATTTTATGACTAAGGGTTTGTTAGCGCTAGAAAAAATTTGTAATAATTTCCCTCTCAACTCGACAAGTGGTTTTATAATTCCTATCGAGAAAGAATTGAAAGCACTAGAAATTATGACTAAATATGACTTGAAAAAGAGCAATATAACAAGATTTAACAATTATGACGACTTTATTAAGACTATGTATTTAGGCATTGATGGGGTGGTTTATGATGAACACCCTAGCAAAGAAGAATTTGATTTATTGAAAGAGGTATTGCTATGAAAGTAACGATTTATATGCCAATTAATTTATATTTAGATTGTCGCATAAATAGAAAAGAAATAATTAATAATACGATAGCCGAAAAAATAAAAGAATTAATATACAAAAACGGGACTAGTTTAGATATTAAGATAAGACAAAGACCACATAATGTGTTAATAGAACCATTACCGATAATTAATGGCTATGTTAGATGTTATTTAGAAAATGACAAAGAGTGGTTTCATACACCAGAAGAAGTTAGAAAATATTTGGAAGAAAATTGGTATGACTATGTAATTGAATATGAGGTGTTATTATGAGGTTAACGAAAGAAGATAGATACGGACATTTTTATACAAATAGAGCGAGTTGCAGAAACATTTGGTCTTTGGACGGAAAAAAGTTAGAGGGAGAATATTTTGAAAATCAAACTCTTGCTATTGATGGAGAGGCAATAGATAAACTTGGTCAATTAGAAGATGTATTAAAAAAATACAATTTAAACAATGTTGAAGAATTAGATATAGTTTTAAACGCTTATTTTAAAGCCGTTGATGAACTTATAAATAAGCCACAAATAATGGATAGGCTAAATCAACTTGTAGCCATTGAAAAAGAACTTGAAATAGACTTTATTACATTGTTTAAAGCGGTAAATAATGGTTTTTGGTTTAAGAAAAATGACTTAATTATGTTTACGGACGATAATAGAACTTATTGGTCTAATTATGAATTATATGTTCCAAGTTACGATTTATGGGTAAAACTTGCAGACTACGGAAAAACTTGGGCGTTAACTAAGGAGGAATTGCTATGAAAACATTATTAATTGGTTTTTATGATTACCCTTATTTATCAAAAGCGTATGAATTAGAAAACGATAAAATAACCAAAATTAATTTAGACGATAGAACTTTCCACTTAATTAACGACTATAATTGTAGTTGGTATAAAGAAGAATATAGCGAAAAGGAAAGAGAAGATATTGAAAAGTTGTTTAATAAATACGAAAGGGTAATTGCGTGCGAAGATAGTGAATATTGGTTACTGAAAATGTCCATAAAATAGGACATCGTTAAATCTTATATAATAAAAATACACAAAAGGGTGTTAATCGCACCCTTTTTATATGCTTTAGGAGGTAAAATAGTATGGGAAAAAGTCCATTTAACATCGTATTCGAGTTTGCAAAGAAGCAAAACGGAAAATCACAGCAAACAATTCGTGATTTAGTGCAAATTGTGAAAAACGACATCAAAGCCGACCCACAAAAAGGTCTTTATTTTGGCAATAAACTTAAAAACTATTTAGATATTCTAATTAAACAAGAAACTGATTTAACAAGTTTTTATTATGATTGCTATTGGCAAGTGCTTGTTGCCGAAACACCATACTCGCTAGATAGTTACTTTCAAGCGTTAGAGTGGAATAGACCTATCAATGAAAGATTTTATTTACCAAGAAGAAAACAATTACTAGATATAGTCAAAGCATTAGAAGATTTATTTATATGGGACAAATATGATGAATTATTTTTAAGTCAACCTCCAAGGACTGGAAAATCAACGCTTGTTTTATTCACATCTACTTGGCTTTTAGGTATGGATAGCGAAAAAGCGAACTTATATTCAAGTGCTGGAGAAAGTTTAGTCAACACTTTTTATGCTGGTTTAACCGAAATTTTAAATGACGACCACACTTATTGCTGGCAAAAGATATTTCCAAACGCATTTTGGGACAAAAACTCATTTATGAACTCAAAAGAGTGCTATTTAGATGTTGGGAGAAAGAAAAGATACCATAGTTTTACTGGAAGAAGTATTGATAGTAAGAGTTTAAATGGTGCGTGCGATTGCAATGGTGTTTTAATCGCTGACGACTTATGTAGTGATATTGAAGTCGCTATTAACAAAGAAAGATTAGCCATTTTAAACCTTAAAGTTAGAAACAATTTATTATCTCGTGCGAAGATGGGTGCAAAAATCTTATGGATAGGAACTAGATGGAGCGACGCTGACCCAATCGGTGCTAGATTAGAGAGTTTAGAGAACACTACAAAGCGTTTTAGAATTATTAATAGACCAGCACTTAATGACAAAGACGAAAGCAATTTTGATTATTTATTTGGCGTAGGTTTTAGCACTCAATATTATTTAGATTTAAGACAAACATTTATAGATAAAGACGATGGTGCTAGTTTTAGTGCGATGTATATGGGCGTTCCAGTAGAGCGTAGTGCTTTGTTATTCCCACACGATGAATTGAGGACTTATAACAATGTTTTGCCTAGTGGCGAGCCAGATAGAAAGTTCGCATTTGTCGATGTTGCGTGGGGTGGTGGCGACTATTGTGTTATGCCAGTAATTTATCAATATGGAAACGACTTATATTGTGTAGATATGGTTTGCGACCCATCGAATAAGAAAATAACACAGCCAAAAATCGCAAATATGATTATTAAACATAAACTAGGTAGTGTTTGTTTTGAAAAGAATAGAGGTGGCGATGAATATAAAGAAGATATTGAGAAGATTTTAGACGAAAACCATTTCTTTACTAATATCCAACAAAAGAACGCTTTTGCAATTCAAAAGAAAGGTGCAAATAGTAAGGAAGTTAAAATCTTTGAACACGCACCACAAATCAAAGAAATCTTTTATTTATCTTCTAAATATCGTTCAAATGACTATAAAAAAGCCATTGAATTACTATGCAATTATTCTTTAACACGCAAGAAACAAAAGGACGATGTGCCAGACGCTCTTGCTGGTTGTATAGATATGTTTAGGGAAGTAGTTAAGCGTGTTGAAATCAAAGCCGTTATGCGTCCATTTTAACGAAATATGTTAACACTTTCGCATTTTATCTTTTTAATGCGTTTATCTCTTTGCTATTAGTGTAAATAGGTAGAAATATGGCGACTTTTGGAAGAAAAAAGATAATCACAACTTATAAAGAAATCAACGAAAATAATATCGCTGATGTTTTAGCAAAAAGTTATTCTATTCATTTAGAAAATCTTACCGCAATTAATAATTTGTATAACTATTATCGTGGTAATCAAGAAATTTTAAGTCGTGTGAAAGCCGTTAGAAGCGACCATAACGCTAAAATTGTTGAAAATCACGCTTTTGAAATCGCCAATTTTATCGCTGGGTATCTTCTTGCTAAACCAATTCAATATATTGCTAATGGCGATGTTAATGTTGACAAGTTAGCGAAATACAACGCTTATGTTGTCAATACATTAAAAGAAAGTCAAGATATGGTTTTGGCAAAAGATAGGTCGATTTGTGGAACTGGTTATCGCATTTCTTTACCTTTAGACGATGTAAACCAACCTTTTGAGGCTTATGTCTTATCTCCAAAAAACACTTTTGTCGTTTATGGCAGTTCTATTGGCAACAAAGCGTTAATCGGTTGCACTTATCACGCTGAAACAAACAAAAACAATGTTGAAGAAATCATCATTGAAGCATATACAAAAGATTACTATTACAAATTTAACAACACAACAAGTGTATTAGTTGATAAAAAACCTCACACAATGGGCGAAATTCCTATTATCGAATACCCATTAAATGAGGAAAGAATAGGCTCATTTGAGCCAGTTATAACTATGCTTGACGCTATCAACCTTATTGATAGTGATAGAGTTAACGCTATTACACAATTCGTTCAAGCGTTCCTAGTCTTTAAAAATGTCGAGGTTAATGAAAAATTAGTTAAAGACCTTAAAGATTTAGGTGCTATCCAAATTGCTGATAATGGCGAAATTCAAGCAAGCGTAAGTTACATCACACAAGAACTCAACCAAAGCCAAGTCCAAACTTTTAAGGACGATATGCTACAAACTATATATAAAATTGTCGGTATGCCTCAACAAAATAGTGGAGGTGGTGGCGACAATGGTATCGCTGTTATCTATAAAGATGGTTGGACGGAAGTTGAGGCTAAAATGCGACCAAACGAACTCGCATTTAAAGATAGTGAAAGACAATTCCTTAAATTATCGCTCGCTTTCACTAAAACTATGACAAAAGGCAAAGTCGATTTAGACCCAAGCCTTATTGAAATCAAGTTTACAAGAAGCAATTACGAAAACATCGCACAAAAAGTTGACGCTTTCGTTAAGTTAATGTCTTTAAACAACATTGACCCATTGCTCGCTTATCAAGTCGTAGGCTTATTTAGTGACCCAGAACAAGCCTACCAAAAGAGCCAAAAGTTTATTAAGGGAAACCCAGTTACCGAAAATGAAAAAGGAACTGAAAACAAGTGATATTCCACAACTATCTCTTACTAGGTTAGTTGAAAAACTTAATCAAGGTTACGAGTGTGATGTGCGATATATCAACGAAAGGGTCACAATAGGTAAGTCTAAACGCAAGTTGCTCTATAAAGTGCAACAGCAAGACGCTAACCAACCTTATGTAATGGTTAGTATCTTGCAAGCGTTAGACAGCAACCCAAACGCTAAAATCGAGTTTAAAAAGGAAAACGACAAATTAGTTATAGTGGTTGTTGAACGAATAAAAATTTATTAGGTCAAAAGGGACTTGCAAAAGTCTTTTTTATATTCAAGTGATAGAGAAATCACTCTAATCAAACGCAACAAACTTGAAAGAACAAGTATAAAAATGCAAAGGAGGTCATAAATTGGTATGACAAAAGAACAATTAGCAAAGTTAGGTATCGTGGTTGATAAGGACTTAACTGATGATGAAGCATTTGACTTAATCGAAAAACACAACCAAGACTTAGTTAATGAAAAGTCAAAACTCAAAAATCTTAATGACAAGTATTCTAGTGAAATCGCTGGTTTCAAGAAGAAAGAACAAGACCGAATGAGCGACGACGAAAAGAAAGCAATGGCTCAACAAGAGTTAGAAAATGAACTCAAAACATTGCGTAGAGAAAATGTAGTTAACAAAAAGGTTGGCGAACTTATGGAAGTCGGTTATGGCAAAGAACTTGCTACTAAAATAGCGGAAGCCGAGATTGATGGCAAATCTACAGCCAAATATCATCAAGAATTTATTACCGCTAGAGAAGAAAGTTTAAGAGCCGAATTATTAGCAAAGACACCAAAGCCAGGCGGAACTAACGGAACTACTGAAACAAAATTTACAAAAGAGAACTTTTCTAAAGGGCTTATCTCTATGGAAGATATGAACAAACTTCGTAGTGAAAACCCAACACTATATAATGAACTTATTTCTAGTAAATAGTTTAAAAAAGTCCTCTTACAAACAAATCAAATTTATAGGAGGAAATTATTATGAAACAATTTGATTTAAAGAACTGGAACGCTGAGGTATTTCTCGCTTATACAAGAGCAATCGCTGACCCAGTTAAAACAAGTTTAATTGAAGCGGGCGTTTTCTATTATGATGAAGAATTAGCCCAAAAATTCCCAGCACAAGTTGGCGGTAACTACGCTGTCCGTCCAATTACTGGTTTATTAAGTGGCGACGCTATCGACCTTGATGGTGCTACCAACATTGATGATGGCTCACTCAACACTTATGCACAAGGTATCGTTGCCTTACACATGGGTAAATCATTTACCGAAAAAGACTTTACTTATGACTTAACTGGTAAAGACTTTATGGTGCAAGTTGCCGAACAATTACAACGCTACTGGCAAAAACAAGAACAAAAGAAAATGCTTTCTATCTTAAAAGGTATTTTTGGCTCTGCTCTTGCTTCTTCCATCGTTGCAAAAACTTCCGTTGCTTCTACCGACATTATTGACGCTGTCCGTGGTATCGGTGGCGACAACGCTGATTTATTCAAAGTCGTCTTTATGCACTCTGTTGTTGCTAAAGAATTAGAAAAAACTAATGCTATTACATACTTAATGTATAATGACGCAAATGGTATTCAAAGACCAACTAACATTGCTGTTTGGGGTGGTCGTGTTGTTATTGTAAACGACCAATGCCCAGTTGCCGACGCAGAAGATAGCAAACACACCTATAGAACTTACTTCTTAGGCGAAAGAGCATTTGCTTATACACCACTTGCTGAATTAGTCCCAGTCGAAATGTCCCGTGACGCAAAGACCAATGGCGGTCAAACTTCTTTAGTTAGCCGTGATGGTTTAGTCCTCGCACCAGAGGGTGTTTCCTTTAAGGCTAGTGCCATTTCTTCCACCAACAAAGTTACAAACGCTTTACTTGAAACCGCTGGTAACTGGGAAGTTGTCAACGATGGCAACGGACACGCTGTCGATAAAAAGAATATCCCATTCTGTGCTATCGACTACACACTCTAATTGAGTAATTATTTATGGAGGTAGGATATGACTATCGAAGAAAGAGAAAATGCCTTTAACCAAATGTTAGGCGAAGAAGTATCTACTACTTTAGTTGATACCTACCTCCGCTTAGCAACTCAAAAAATACTTAATCATAGATACCCTTTTGACAAAACTAAAGTAGAAATCGAGCCTAGATTTGAAATGGATATGATTGAACTTGCGATTGTTTTATATAACCAAAGAGGTGCTGAGGGCGAAACTCAACACAACGAAAATGGTGTTTCAAGACATTATCGCACAGAGCAAGAAATCTTAAAATCTATTCCTAGAGTAGCGAGTTTACCACTATGAGAAACCTTATTAAAAACAAGTCCAAAATGTATGTTTGCAACTTTGTTAAAGAGTGTCAATACATTGGCGAAGATAGTTACTATACTGGCGAAACATACAACCTATATGACGCACCTAAAATGTTCTTTTCACATATTAGCGGTGCAAAGGGTAGTAGCCAAAGTGAAATCTTTGGGACTGATATTAGATACGATAAGACTTTAGTGCTTACTAAACTTGAATTTAAGAAACTAGGAATAACTGAAAATAGCGTATTCTTTATCGAAAAGAAACCTAAATTTGAAGATAAGACACCTTTATACGATTATCGTGTAGAGCGTATCGCTGAAACATTAAATGAGGTTGTCATTGCGGTTACAAAGGTCTAATTATGGACGATGTAGATAGAATTATTAATCAACTTAAACAGCAACACAAAAAACTTAGTGATAGCGTGTTAGAGGCGGTTAGTAAAGAAATCGAAAGAAACGCTAAAAGAAACTTTAGGCAAGAAATCGAAAATATTAGTGGCGACAACCCTTATGTTGATGTCACTAGAACAATAAGCAATGGCGAGGCTACCATCGAGTGTGGTGGCGAGCAAGTCCTATTCGCTGAATTTGGTGCTGGCACTAACAACTTATATTATATGAACGGACTTGGCTTGGATATGTTAAGCACTAGGTCGTTTCAATACATAGATGGAGAGCCAACTGAAATAGCACCAAGACCAGAGGGTATTGTCCCACTTGGCGAATATGGTAAAAAGCACGGACGAGATGATTTTTGGTTTAGACCTACTTATAACCAACGAACTGGTAGTAAGGAAGCCCTTAAAATCAAACGAAATGGCGATATAGACACTCGTTATGTTTGGACTAAAGGAACTAGACCGATTAGAGCCTTGTGGCGTGCTAGAAATGTCGCTATTAAAAAACTTATTGAGGGGAGGTTAGATATTAAATGATAAATATATTCAATGAATTATACACTTACCTAGTTAATACTTTAACCAACTATGATAGCAATATAAAAACATCTAGTGTTTATCAAAATGTTCCAACCGAATATCCATTTGTGAGTTTTGAAGAAATCGTTGACGCTGTTTATCCATTAACAAGCGACGATTGTAACATCGAAAACCACGCTCAAAAAGAATATGAAGTTAACATTTATACACAAAAACCAAATAAAAAGAGTAAGGCTGACGCTATTGCAAATATTATTGACAATATGATGAGTAGATATGGCTTTACAAGGGTGTCTAAAAACGCAATTCAAGACACTAACGAAACGATTTACCGAATTATCCTTAGATATGACGGCATTGTTTCAAAAGAACATATAGTTTATAGGAGGTAAAAAACTATGAGTGCTTCTACTACACCTATTTCCACACATAAAGTTTCATTAATGAAATATAACCCTGCTGGAACTGGAACTGACAAATACGAACAACTTTGTTGCATTAAATCTTTCCCAGATTTAGATAGCAAAGTCGAGCCAGACCAAATCGAAGTTACAACTTTATGTGATGAATACCACGAATATATTGATGGCTTAAAGAACTATGGCGATGATTTAGAATTTACCGCTAACTATGTTAAAGACACATTTGATACCATTAATGGTCTTACTGGCAAAGTTCAACTCGCTATTTACTTTAACACTGGCTCTAGTTTTGATGGCGATAATGGAAAATTCTATTTCGGTGGCGAAGTTTCCGCTGTTGTCAATGGCGGTGGCGTTGGCGATGTTATCGAAATGACTATCCGTGTCAAACTCAAAGAGGCTTTATCCGTTACCGAGCCATCACATTCTTAATTTAATTTTTACGGAGGTATCTACAAGTGGGTAGAAAACAAATCAATTTAGAATTTTACGATAAGAAATATATTATCGAATATAATCGCTCTAGCGTATTAGAAGTTGTAGGCATTAAAGAAGAAAACGACCTCGACAAAATCGTTGGTTTAGTCAAGGCTGGTCTTAAAATGCACCACGAAAACGATATGCCTAGTAATGATGAAGTTAAAGGTTGGCTTATTGCTTTAGGCGATAATGTCAAAGAGTTTGCGGAAGCGTTACAAGAAATGGTGCAAGATGTTCTTGAAACATTTAAGAGTGATAGAAAAAACTTGAAGTGGGGGAAAACCGAAGTAGAGGCATAACCCCCACCGAATACTTAAAAAAATTGTGTGCTTATGCGATGTCGTTAGGAATGTCGTATGAAGATTATTGGTTTAATCACTACGATTTAATTTATTACTACATAGAAGCCGAAGAAATTAGGCAACGAAAACGCAATAACGAGTTGTGGCTACAAGGTGCTTATATTTATCAAGCCATAGGTAGTTTAACACCAGTTCTTAACCCATTTAGTAAAGACCACAAAGCACGACCTTACCTTAAAGAGCCGATACCTATTACACAAAAGGATATTGACGAGCGAGAGGAAAGAAAAGTGCAACAAATGAAAGACTACTTGATGTCAAGGGTCAAGAAGCAAGGAGGTTAGTAATATGGCAACCGCTAGTTATGATAAATTAACAATAAAAGTTGGCATTGATAGTTCTGGTGCTAATCGTGGCATTACAAAACTTTCAACTAACCTCCGTGAATTAGATAAGACCGCACAAGAAATTGACACCAAGCATATTGAAGAAGTTAGAGAACTCTTACAAAGCATTGCAAATATCGACTTTAGTAATGTCACACAAGGTTTGCAGTCCGTTGTAAGTGCTTTTAAATCTTTTAACAGCAAAACCTTTATGAAAGCCACAAATGGTGGCAAAGATTTAAGCGGACAATTAGTTCCAGATGTTTCTAAATTAAGAGATTTTAATGAAATATTAGGAAGCATAGAAGTTTCTCCGTTTGCAAATCAAAATACCGACCTTTCTAAATACAACAAGTTAATTGAGGAAGCCACACAAAAAACTTACGATTTAAGTGGTGCTTTAAATTCAGTTGATGATGAAAGTGATTTAATTAATGTTGAAGAAGAATTTAAGAAAATCGGTCTTAATGCAACTCAAATCAAAGAGGCTTTTAAATCTATCAACTTTGAAAAAGGAACATTTAACGAAGAAGAAATCGCAAAGTTAAATGAAACCTTACAAAAATTAGGTTATACAGCCGAAGAAACCGAAGAAATCATTAGCCGTCTTAAAAAAGAGGTTGATGAAACAAATAAATCTAGTAAGAAAGCAAGTGAAAAAGGACTTGCAAAACTTTTAACATCGTTTAAGCGTATTCTTAAATATCGTGTTATCCGTAAAGTAATTCAAGATATATTTAAGGCGTTTAGCGAGGGCGTTAAAAATGTTGTTGAATTTGACGAGGCAACTAACGAAGCGTTTACTCAAATTAGAGCAAGTTTAGGCTACTTAACAAATAGTTTAGGTAGTATGCTTGCACCTTTAATTCAATCATTACAACCTCTTATCTCCGCTCTTGCTGATAGTCTTGGCGATATTGCTAACGAATTTGGCAAAGTGTTTGCTGAACTTAACGGACAAACAGCATTTGCACAAGCCACAAAAGATGTTGACGCTTATAGAAATAGTTTAAATAAAACAAAAGCCATTGGTATTGATGAACTTAATATCATAGGCGACACAACATCCACTGGAAGTTTTGAGATGGTTGATGTTGAGGCAAACGAAAACGCTAACGAATTAAGAGAAGCGGTAAGCGAAATTGCTTCTTTAATTGGTAATATTGTTACAAGCCTAGCACCTTTATTTAATACATTAGCAAATACTCTTGTTCCATTATTAAAAATTATAACCGAATTATTATCTACAGCATTTTTAACCATTGACAATTTGTTTGAAAAAGCGAGCGGTTTTGTAGGTGGGGTTTTAACACCAATATTCAATATTATTAAGAAAGTTAACTCACTCATAAATGGCTTATTAGGTAACACAATGGATAAGGTTAACGAAATGGTTGGCTCTATTCTTTATGCGGTTGGAAACATCTTTGATTTCGTTGATGAAATTGTAAACAACCTAATGCCTTTACTTGTTCCTATTATGAACTGGCTCGCACCTATTATTGATATTATAGGCGAAGTCGTAGGAATGGTATTTAACCTCGTTGGTGGTATCTTCCACTTATTAGAGCCACTTTTAAGAGTGCTGGCGGTTATTTCTACCGTATTAGGTGCAATTATGACCGTATGTTCAACCATCATTTATTTCTTAAAAGCGATAGTTTCCACAATTCGAGATATTTTTGCTTGGAGATGGGACAAAATCGGTAGTGAGTGGGAAAGTATGGCTGATGATATTAAACGAGTTTGGATAGAGTTTGGCGAAACAACAGCACAAACATTTACCGCAAACTTTAGTGGATATGCGACTGGCGGTTTCCCAGAAGATGGCTTCTTCTTTGCAAACCACAACGAACTTATCGGCACATTTGATAATGGCAAGACAGCGGTTGCAAACAACGAACAAATCACAAACGGAATTTATCAAGCGGTTTTACAAGCGTTAAGAGAAAGTGGTGGCAATCAAAATGTCACAATTAACCTAGATGGCTACGAAATCGCAAGGGCTGTTACAAATAGACAAAACGATTATGGCAGTGACGCATTTAGAGGCGGAACACTTGTATATGGAAAGTAGGTGCAGATTATGTCTTTTCAAGTTAGATTAGGAACAACAAGTGCGATAGCAACAAACGGAAATGGCGTAGAGGGAACAACAATGATTACTATGCCTATTTCAAGCACCTATAAAACAACCAGTAGCACATTAGTTAGTCAAGGTAGAAACACGCAAGGCTTTTTAAAATTTAGTATCGTCCGTAGTGGCATTAGAAAAATTGAAATGTCTTGGCGAGCAATTTCTATTACTGATTACGCAAAACTAGGAACTTTCTTTAATACCAACTTCACTTTCTACGCTTACTATTTCGACCAAGACACTAATAGTTGGGTTACAAAAGAAATGTATGTTGGCGATAGAGTTGCGGACGCTATCCAAAACGAACAATGGTCGCAAAATACTGGTGTTGGTGGCAATATTGCGCCAAAGCATATTGGCAACCTTAAATTATCATTAATTGAACTATAAGAGGTTAGTTATGTTATCTTCTTCTCACAACTGGAACGATGAATATTTATCAAAAGCAATAGTAAAAAATTGCGACCTTTTTGTATATTCAAATAGCGGAACAAAACTATACGATAAATCTAATATTTTAAGTTATAGGTTATCTTCAAGAAATAGTTATGTGTGCGAGCAAATACCGACTGATGATGGCACGCTCGAACTTTATGGCGAGGTTAGTATTGCAAAAGAAACTATCCTCAAAATCGCTTATGTAATGGAAAACGATGAAACGACCACTTGCAAAGTTTTAGCCGTTAATGATTGTAGATATAACAAAGACAAAAATACGACAACTATTTCTTTAGTAAGTCCTTTTAAATTAGGATATAAAGCCTCGTCTTATAATCAAGGCTATACATTAAGCGAATATACACAATTAGAGGCACTTTCAAACGCAACTGGCATAAAAATACCGCCACTTGCAAAAGCCACTAAATTTTCAATTTTACACAATGATACATACGATTATTTCTATTTCTCACACCTAGAACAAATACCTATTAATAGCGTTGTTTGTGTTTTTGAGGACGATTATGTTTTTGAAGATAATTCTTATAACTATAGCACTAAAGTTGATACTGACCGAAGTAATGTAATTATGCTTGGGTATGAAGTTGATGGCGAAATTAAAATTGACGACTATACAACTACAAGAAGTTATATTAGCCGATTGTTTTATCACACCGACCAAATGGTTTTCGTTTATTATAAACCAAAATGGTATGACGGAAGTTGGCACTATGACGCAAACTCAACCGCATTTTCTCACAAAGGTCTTAACGCTGTTTATATTGACTATAACAACACTTTGCACCCAACAGCCACACAAATCGGTGTTGAAATTTACGGATATGCTTTAGCGTTAGAAGATAGTAGTGGTTTATCTATCCCTTACATTGTTACACCTCTTAAACAAGCGGAAACAATGGATAACGAGCAAGCACGAATTAGAAGATATTTGAAATATAATAAATTGCACACTTATAAAGGTAGATTAGACCCACGCTTTGAGCCACTTGACATTATTAATGTAGAGGCATTTGAAGATATTAATTACCTTGCTATCGAGCAAGTAGATGTCGAGTTTAATGGTGGCTACAATGTTACTATTGTTGGTAGAGTTGCAAACTGGCTTATCTTTAAGCCACAATTAGGGCAAGTTAAAGTTACAAACCCTTGGTCTATTACGATTGTTAACCCAAACTATGAAGCACACACACTTAAAGTTTATTACTCTAGTGGCTCGACTACATTTTCTGTTAGTGCAAATAGTAGTATTGTTTTAAACAATTCAAATTGCGATGTGTTGACCGAGAGCGTAGTTGCCTATAGAAATAATATGTTAGCAAGTCCTGTTTATTGTAATTTTGATGAAGAAACGGACAATGTAATAATCTTGGAGGCAAACATCTAATGTTAAGAGCGGTTTATATAGGTGGTAGTAGTGTTATCTTGTCCAATTCTAACGATTTGGATATGATTTACTATTACGACACAAAAGAAGAAGTTGTGGACGCTTTAATTCATAATCACGACCAAAATGTTGATAAGCATTTCGTTGTTTTTGAAGATAGGTTTAAAGTGTTTTTAGGTTGCTACGCTTATCCTTTTATGAAAAAGGTTGATGGCGAGGACATCGACTTTGCTAGTTTTTCGATTTTTGAACATAAAGCCGAACTAAAAGCGATATGCGAACTTGCTATGAAATTTTTAAGACTTAAAGACAAAAGTTGGTATCACATCTTGGCTTTAGCGTATATGTTTGAAAATGGCAAAATGGTGCTAAACGAAGAACAAAAAGCCAAAGTGCAAGAAGTTCACGACAAAGGAATTGACAAAAACACAAAAAATTATTGTGTAGATATTATATCTAATTTACAATAAGGGTAGGAAAATAGATGGCACAAAAGGGTGTTAAGCCCTTTTTTTATTTTTGCTGGGGGAAAGGAGGCAACCGAATGGACTTAACAATGTCAACTATAACATTAGGTAGCGTTATAGCGATAGTAGGCTGTGTTATTGGTATTCTTAACTTTTTTGGTGGAAAGAAAAAAGCCAATCAAGACGAAGAAGCGAGATTAGTTCGTATGGAAACAATGCTTGTAAAGATTGATGAAAATACCAGCGACCTCAAAACCAAAGTAGATAGTCACGATAAATTACTTACAAAACACGAAAGCAAAATCAATGTGCTTGAAGAAAGAATAAAAGCCAAAGGAGGCAAGTAAAATGGAAGTTCAAACAATCGTTAGTTTAGCAATTCTAGGTGTAGTCGTTTTAGGCGGTATCTTTGCTATCATTGTCGCAATTTTAAGAGGCGATATGAAAAAGTTTATCATCGAAAAAATGGAAGAAGCCGAAGAATTATATAAGGCATTAGAAAAGCCAGAAAAATCTATCAAAAAACTTATGTTCGTTCTTAATGCGGTTAAGGACAAATATAAAATCTTGGAAGTCTTTATGAACGCTAAAAAATTCGTTGAAAAGGTCATTGAGATTTCTAAACAAATCAATACTAAATAAGGAGGAGAGGGGATATGGCAAAAGTTTATACTGGTATTTGCCCATTACGACTTGAAGTAGAAGCAAGCGAAATGCAATCAATCGCTGGTGTCTTACTTGACGATTTAGAATGTGGCGACATCATCGTTAAACACACCAAAGAAGATGGCAAAGATTTATACCACGCTTACATTGTCACGCACAAACAAGCGACTGGTATTTGTTTCTCTTACAACACAACTGGTTATAGCGAAACAATATCTTACGACAAGATTGATGGCGTTTGGACTTACAATTCAACTGATGTTTGGAAAGTAGAAGAATAATCTAAATTATTTAGTAAAAAATGAACGATTTTGTGTTTTTGATTTAAAGTTTTTCACAAAGTCACTTTATTTGGAGGAAATTTATTTATGTTTATTATTGACTTTAGAAATAAAAATATGAGTGAATATCGCTTTTCGGTAATAAACAATAGTAATGTTGATGTAGTTAATCTATATTCTAACTTCGTTCAATATGCAACTAACACATCTATTTATCTAAAGATTAGAAGTGTTGATGATACTTATGTAGATAAAATTGCTATTGCAAGTGAAAATATTTCGATTGATGATGGTGCATTACTTTGTAAATGGCGAATGGGTGCGGTTTCCACTCATTGTAAGAAAATTGGCTTGCAATTACAATTTGAACAAGAGGGCGACATTATCGCTCAAACTGGCATTGTATATTTAACGCTTGCCGACACTATTGATGTGGACGAATTAATACCTATTATCTATCCACAAATTTTAAAAGAATTACAAGAGCAAATTGACGCTCTTACAAATGATAGCGGTGCAAAAGTCACTCTCGGCTATTCAAATGATGTTTTTACTATTAACTTACTTAATGTTAATAATGAAGTCATTGATACAAAGACAATCGCTATCCCAACTAACAAAGCGTTTGTTAATGTTGCGTTTGCTAATAGAGTTATCACATTTACCGCAAATGATGGCTCAACAAAGCAAGTTGATTTAAGCGACATTTATACCAAAGAAGAAGTTAACAACTTGCTCGCTAATAAGGTTGATAAGGTTAGTCAAGCGAATAAGGTTTATGCAACTGACGGAAATGGCGACCAAACCGCTTTACCAGTCGATGATTTATATAGTGGCAATATCGCTCGTAGGGACGCAAACAATCAAATTAATGTTCCAGCAACACCTACCGAAAACGGACACGCTACTTCTAAAAGTTATGTTGATAATTTAATCTCTGGAATTAAGATGGATAGTTACAAAGTTGTTGATACAACAACATACCCAACCTTAAATGACTTTTTAGCGTCAACTGGCGAGGAGGGTTATTTATACCTCTATCCTATCGACACAAGCGACCTTACAAAAGGCTATTATCGTTATGTTTGGGAGGGTAATGCTTGGTTATCTTTAGGCACAACCGAAATTGATTTAAGTGGCTACTATACTAAAAACGCTTCTATTATCCCAACCGATAACGGAACACTAGATATTGGTAGTTCTAGTCATAAGTTCAAAGACTTGTATCTAAATGGAACTGCATATATTAAAGATGGGTCGATTGGATATAATTCGGCTTTAGGACTTGTATTTAACAAATCTTTAGCCCCAAATTTTATGACAAATCTTAGTTTGGGTAAGACAGCGTATCCGTGGTATAAATTATACTTAGAAGATAGTATTAACTTAAATGGAGGAACAATAAAATATAACACGAGCAAAACTTCGTTTGAGTTCTATGCCAATTTAACGGGAGGCCAGTCTTTTAGTTTAGGAGATAGTAGCACGCCTTGGAAAGACTTGTATTTAAACGACGCAATTTATGGTGGCTTTGCCAATGGTAAGATTAATTTCTATGTAGGGTCAACTTGTTGTTATTGTATGGAAAGTGAAGCATTTAGACCATATACAAATAATGCGTATGATTTAGGCACAAGTTCTTACACTTGGAAAGATTTGTATTTGAGTGGCAACATTGATATTAGCAATTCTAATAGTGGATATAACTATTATTTTAGAGTTGCATATAACGAGCTTTATATTGGCACAAAAGATAGTGGTGGAGCAAGAACAGATAAATATAGATTTACTCTTACAGCGTTTGTCCCTAACGGAAATAATAATTTAGATTTAGGCAATTCATCGCTTAAATGGAAAGACGCTTATATTAATGGGACTTTATATGGTTCGGTTTACAATTTTACGATTGATAGCGCCTATAAAATTATTTATAACCGCCAAAGAAATGATAATACCTTAACCGAGATAACTTATGAATTTGTTAATATTTGTTCCAAGAGTGCGGATACAACCTTTACTTTTACAACGCCAAGAGTTGATACATTGCCAGAATACAAAGCCATTATCACGAACTCACACCAAACAAACGCAATTACCCTTACCTTTACTGGTGTAACTTCTATTTTATGTAACGACGATAATTGTGTAGTTAATGCGAACACTATTACAATTCCAAGTGGTGTAACTATAGAAGTGAGTGTAATTAATGGCAAAATGGTCGCAATTAATTTTAATGCTTAGGAGGTTTTTAATATGCGTAGAAACCTTTTATTAAGTTATTTAGCAACTCAATTTAAGTGGTTGCCTTATAGTTACGAATATATTTACCATAATTTAGTCCCTAGCGAAATGCCTAGATTTAATATTTGGGACGAACACACAGAATTAGGTTCATATAGTTTTGAAACAGGAAATCCCGTTAGTTCATCTGTTAATTTAAGAAGTGATACAGATGAACCAATTAGAGTTATTCCAAATACTGATTATTACATTAAGACACCAAACCAAGTTCATGTAATGCAATATAACAAAGATTTAAACTTCTTGGGTTATGTTTCAATCATTAATCAAACATTTAAAACACCCGCAAATTGTGTATTTATTAAATTTGTTATTGCTAGTGGTTACGGAACAACCTACAACCACGACATCTGTATCAACAAATCAAACGCTCAATTAAACGGACATTATGCACCTTATAGCCCACGCAAAGTTTTAGATAAGTCAAGAATTTTGAAAATTAGTGGGAATAGTGAGGTTAGTAATCAATTATTTAACGCTGATGTTAATGTTTTATGGGGTGGTGCGGTAACTAAAGTAGATAGTTTTACTTTAAAATTTAATAGTTCGTTTACTAATAGTTCTGGCTCTACTTATTTTATTTATTTAAACACACCTATTCGTGTTGCAAGTAGTCATAAAGTTTTAGTTTCAGTTGAAACAAATTTAACAAGCGATAGTAACTTTAGATTTGCTGATAGCGGTATTTTTACTTATGGCGCAAACTTACCAGAATTTAATAAATCAAAGATAGTTGTGGCTTCACAAGAAATTGATAGTTATATATCTTTAAGAGTTCCAGACGGATATACAATTCCTAGTGGAAGTTATTTTAAAGTAAATGTAAGTGACCTTACCCAAGACTACCCTTTCAACACCCCAACTTCAATTACCGACCCAAGAGTTCAAAACATAATCGCACAAGGCTATCTTCCCAAAAACGATGGCGAAATTAAGAATAGTGTGATTAGCGAAGTTGAGAGTAGAGGGTTTAATATTTGGGACGAGGAATGGGAAAGTGGCTATTTTGACCCAACTACTGGTCAGCCTACAGCCAATAACTCTATTATTCGAACGAAAAACAATATTAGCGTTTTACCTAACACAACATATTATTGCAAATCTAGTCACGATACTTGGTGTTTCTTTTATGACGAAAATGGCAATTTGATTACTGGTGTTGGCACTGGCTCATATCCAAATATTATAAATATTGCAAACACTACTTTTACCACACCTAATAATTGCAAAACTATTAAATTCTATTGTATTGTTGGTGCTTATCAAAACGACATTTGCATAAATCGTTCTTCTTCACTAAACGGAATTTATAAACCACATATTCCAAACGATAAAATTCAATTACCAGCACCTCTCGAATTAGGTGGCGTGAATACAGCGGAAAACACTTTTGAAGTGACTGATGAAGCGTATGTGTTTACGAGAAATGTGTTTGAAGTTAGTTTAAAAGACCTATCCTATACATTATCTTCTGTTACACCAAACGCTTTCTATAGTAGTGGAATTTCAAATTATAAAGGCTCTGCTAGTGTTGAGGGCTTAGGCTCTAAATATGAATATATAGGAACGACAAATGATGGAACAAAGGGGCTAGCAAGTTACGGAAATGTATGTGCGCTTTACTATAATTCTAGTTCTCCAAGCACAAGAGAGTTTTATGTTAAAGATACAAGTTGTGCTGATGTAACCGCCTTAATGACTAAATTGCAACAAAACAACGCAACCTTTACCTACCAACTCGCTACACCACAAGTCATTTCAATTCCAAGAAAGCATTTAGGTTGGGTTAAATTGAAAGATTTGAGTTGGGAATTATATGCGACTAATGTATTCGTTGCTAAAATTTCAAGTGCTAGTGATAACAATTTATGTTTCACTCATAAATACTTATATAGTCCAGCGACAACCACTCAAGAAACAGCAAACAAATCTTTGAGAATTAGTAAAGACGGAACAAAATATGTAATTGTTAAAGACACCTCTTATTCAACTACAACCGACCTTATTAATTCCTTTACCGACACCGACATTTTATTCTACGAAACCCAAAACGAAACAACTGATTTTGTAAATGAAGAAGTTGTGGAAAGCGGTGGAGAAGTGAATGGAAATTTATTTAGTTGGAATAAAAACCAATTAGTGGCGAATAGTGTTATTAAAACATATTCTAATTACACACCAACCCGATATGATGGAACAAAAGGCTTTAGTAATATTGTAGATAATGCATATTCTGATTTAGTTGTTGGACACAAAGTTTTAGTTATTGCTAAAATTAGTAATTTACCTGCTAACCTTGATAATGTTTCTTTTTTAATAGGAACGGAAGATGTTAAATTAGATAGTTCTACACCAGCCAAAGCGCAAATCGTTGAAGTTCCAAATAATACATATAAGTTTATTAGAGTTTATACAACTACACTAGACCAATTCTCAATTACAATAGACAATTATGAAATTATCGACCTCACAATCGGCTTCGGTGCTGGAAAAGAGCCAACATCTATCGACGATTATCGTATTCAAAAAATCATTGAATTAGGATATATTCCACAAGATTTAGTAGGAACGCATACACAAGTGAATTGCGAAGTGTTGCCGAATGTGGAGATGTTATTGAAATGCAAGTAAGAGATTTGTTTTATAATTGTGCCTATACTATCCAATACGAAACAATAGGCGAAGATGTCAATTACGCTTTTGTTGAAAATGGCGATGAATTACAAATTTATTTCCAAGCCAGCAATAGTTTTCTTGACTGGATATTTAATTTCTTGTTTCCTAAAAAGATGTATGGCTTATTCAAGGTTCATCGTGGCTTTTTAAGATGTTACTTGCAAGTTAGGAACATTATATTAGATAAAGTCTATAACAATAATTATAAGAATATTATAGTTATCGGTTATTCACACGGCTCGGCAATTTGTCAACTCGCCCACCAAGACCTCGTTTATCACTTTCCTAGTATGAATATCCAGTCGTATGCGTTTGAAAGCCCTAGATGTCTAAAAGTGCCGAAAAAACTAAGGTTTTACTGGAACACAATGACAAGAATAGTCGATGGAACAGATTTAATTACTCATTTGCCACCAAAACTATTCGGCTTTGATGATTTAGGAAAGCAACTCAATATTCTAGGCGACACAAAACTGGTCGATAAGAAAATTCCTAAATGTATTAAATACCATTATCCACAAGTTGTTCTTGATGGTTTAGAAAAATTAGGTTAATATAATAATTGAAATTTGAATTTTGTTTCATTTTTCGCTTTCTTTTAAGGGATACCTTGTTCGCTTGGGTATCCCTTTTCTTTTTGGTTAAGTGTTTAAATTTGGCGTTTTTAAACACATAAGGCTAAAATATCGCCCTTAAATTTATAATTAGCGTATAAAATATACAGATAAATAAAAAAAGAGCGTCAGTTGTGACCTCTTTTCAAACCTTATCGGTTTATGTTCAAACTTATCTTACAACACCTATTCTTAAATGCAACATTTATTCCATTTTTCTTCCAATGGACTAAAATGTAAAAAGAAAACCCTATATATAATATAGGGTTAGTAGTCATTGGTTGCGGAGAGAGGTTTTGAATTTTCTAGCCTTTATTATTAATAATAATCTTCTATATTATGATTTTAGCACGATTTTTGCTTAATACATAGTATTATTTGTTATTTTTATTTCGTGAGTTTTCGCTGTGGACTAAAAAATGGACTAAAAGAATTTTGCCTCTAAACTCTTATCCAAATGTGAACAATAGGTGTTCATAAAAATTGTTGGAGAGTGTCCCATCACTTTAGCGCAATAAACCACATCGCTAATCGTTTCGCACTTTCGAGCCAACTGATAGCAACGAGTGTGCCTAAATTCGTGAGCGGTGTAGTCGTCTATCTTGGCTTTGTTTTCGTAATAAGCGAGTTTTCTTTTAAATGTTGAGTGGGATATATCAAACAGCCTATTATCTTTAAGTTTCTTCACATATTGCTCTAGTTCATCAACAAAGTTTGCGCTAATAGGGACTTGCCTATAACTATTATTAGTCTTTAATTTGTTACTTAATTTACCAGTTACTAATAATTGTCTTTTAACAATGACTTTTCCGTTCTTAATGCAATCACTACATAGACCTAACAATTCGCTCACTCTAAGACCGCAATTTACTAGCAAGCCGAACAAAATATAGTCCGCCTTACTTTTGTGGCTTATTTTGTCTAAAAAGTGGTCTAAATCGCATTGTGGTATTATTCTACGCTCTTGCTTTACCGCTTTCGTGTATTTTATAGGCTGAAAAACAATGTTTGTTTCTTCAAACATTTCTTTTGTGATGTGGTGGTGGATATAACAATAATTAGCAATTTGTAAGAAAGTATAAACGACATCGTGTTTCTTGCGCTCGTTAAGGCTGTCATTTTCTTTAATGCTTAAATATAAATTCGATAGATAACTAGGAATGAAAATATCATTTAGAGATAAGTATTTTAGAATAGGCAACCAATATGTGTTGAGTTGTGTTCGCTCTCTATCGGCTGTTCTAGGGGACTTTCCGTTTTTCACATATTCAATATAGGTTTCTGCAATATTTTGGAAGAAAACTATATTTTTGTTCGTTCCCAAGTGTTCACTTTTCCACTTTTCTATAGAACTATCGTAAAGAACTTTCGCCTCGCCAAGCGTTTTAAAGCCTCGAATTTTGCAAGTTTTCCACTCGTTATTTACTTTAACTTTAGTAGATATATACCAAGTTTTAGTTTTAGTATCTTGATAAATATTCATTTAGCCACCGCCTTTATAATTCCTAAAATAGTTTTTAAATTATCTAAATCTTGATAAGAAATGATTTCGGTTATTTCGTTAATTATGGCTCTTTTCATTTCGGTTTCCTTATCATTAACTAGAGAGTTTTGTGGACTTATTATAGGAATATAAATGTCATTGCTTAAACCTAATAAATAAGATGGGTTAGTTTTTAAAACTTCGGCAAGCCTATAAATTTGACTTTGTTTAGGTATTCTTTCCCCTTTCAAATACAAACAAATGCTTGACCTAGATATACCAGTTTTGGTGGCTAATTGCTTTCCGTTAATGCCCCTTAATTCCATCAACATTGATAGTTTTTGTGGAAAATTCATTTTGATACCTCCTAACTTTATAATAAATAAAAATTACTTTTTTGTAAACTTGTGGTTTATTTTTGTTGCATTGATGATGTGGTATGTTACAATAAAATAGCGATTTACAAATGAGGACACACAATGCAAACATTAAAAGATTTGATAAAAGACAAGTATGGGACAATTAGTGAATACTCAAAATTATTAAATATTAGTAGAGTATCTTTATCTTATAAAATAAACAATCAAGTCCCTTTTACTATTAAAGAAGTCAAACAAATTAAAAACGATTTGAAATTAACAAACAAACAAGTGGTTGATTTTTTTATCGACAAATGATTGACATTTGAGGACACAAAGAAATGACTAAAGCAAACGATATTGAGAATTTATGTATCAAACACAAGGTTTCTCTTAACCGAGTTTTAGACCATTTCAACTTACATCGTATGTTATCGCACGAAGAACTAAACGAGTGGCTTATGCAAGGGGACAACTATGAAAGAACTAAACGATACATTGAAACTCTTAATTAAGCCGAACTGGAACTACAAAGAAATTAAATCTTATTTCGGTGTTGGCACTACCAAGTCATACGAACTTATTGCAGAGGCAAGAAAGAGAGGTGGAGGAATTAAAGATATGCCTAATTGCGTTAAGCGAGATGTCTTATTGGCAATGTTTGGAACAACAGCCGAAAGAGAAGTTAGTTTACTAAATCACATAAAAAAGGAGGAAAAAGTATGAAGAAAAATTATGTGAAAGAACGCTATACCGAATTTGCCGAATGGTATAGAAATCGAGGAATTGGAGGGTCAAGCGTAAGTGCGTTGTTTGATGAAAACAAATACTTATCCGCTATCGACATTTACCTTGCCTCATTATTCCCAAATCAAGAGCCAGTCGAAACGGAAAACGAGAACACACGCTATGGCAAAGTAGCCGAGCCGATTATCCGTGACATTGTGAAACTCAATTTTGAGGGCAAATACAAAGTCCATACACCAAAAGGATATGAACTCTATAGGGATATTAACTATCCATTTCTAACCGCCACTTTAGATGGAACAATGACCGATTTAGAAACTAAAGAAAAGTGGGTTTTAGAAATCAAGACAAGAGAGATGTTAAACGCAAGTGACGAGGAGGAATGGAACGGACATATACCGCAAAGATACTTTATTCAAGTCCTACATTACTTGGGTGTTTTAAACGATTTTGTCGGTGCTTATTTAGTCGCTAAATTGCGTTGGGTGGACTTCGATACTGGCTTAGTCAAACGAGAGGAAATTCGCTACTACAAATTGCTAAGAAAAGACTTTGAGCAAGACATCGAACTTGTAAGACAAAAAGCCATCGACTTTGAACTCAATAACATCGAGGCAAAGTGTCCGCCAGACATCAACATAGGAATTTTAAGAAAGGAGGAAAACTAATATGGCGAAAGAGTTGAAATGGAACGCTCAAAAAGGGCAATACGAACTTGCAAACTTTACATCGACCGAACAAGCCAAGCAATACATAGATAGCATTGCTAAAACTGATTTAGAAATTCTAAACGATGAAGATTACCGCATTGTCTATCAAAGCCGAACAAAAGTAAATACCGAGCAACGAGATGTTGCAACCGCTAGAAAGCAAGCAACCGCAATTATTCTTTCACTTTTCGAGCCAACGCTTAAAGAAATCGAACAATATTGCATTTCAAAATCGAATGAATTAACCGCCAAACTTAACGCTTATAAACCACCAAAAGAGCGTGAAAAGAAGTCGTTTAAGTTAGAGGCAACATTTGATAACCCAAAAGCACTTGAAAAGGTTAAAGCGTATGCAATCAAGTATGGCGCAACTATCAAGGAGGTCAAATAACTATGGCAAAGCATAGAATGACCGACACGCATATCTACTGGGTTTGGAAGAATATGCGACAAAGATGTTCGCACCCAGCCAATGCCTATATTCGAGATAGATACTACGCTAAAGGAATTAGGGTATGTGAGGAATGGAATAAAGATTTTATCCAATTCTATAACTGGGCAATGGCAAACGGATATAGTGATGAACTCTTACCAAATGGTAGGCACAAACTAACGCTTGACCGCATTAACAACTATGGCAATTATGAGCCATCAAATTGTAGGTGGGTTGATATGAAAACTCAAAACGAAAACAAACAACCATACCGCAAAAACATTAATTCAAGAGAATTAATAAAACAAAAATTACATTATAAGGAGATACATTAAAATATGGCAAATATTACTACTATTGAAACCGCTAGTTACGAACAACTTATTGCTAGTAACACAGCCCAAACATTACAAAGAGAATTACATTTAACACCAACACAAATCGCAAAGGCAAACACAACTCTTATGTCCTTAATGGAAGATAAAAAGTTAGAGGGTGCTTCTCAATTAAGCAAAATGCGTTTCGTTTATAGAGTTGCAACGCTCAACTACAAAACCCCAAACGCTATTGCACCAGTCAAATATGGCACAAATGTTATGGCACAGCCACAATACCAAGCCTATATCGAAGATATGATGGATAGTGGCTTTGTTGAAGAAACCAACGCATTAGCAATTTATAAAGGAATTGACTACAAAGCAAAACTCAATAAATGGGGTTACAAAGAATTAACTATTCCAGAAATTGAAATCAAAGCGGACGACCTATTTACCAAAATGGAAATTATCGGTTATTACGCTTATGCAAAATGCAAAGATGGTCGTATGGTTACTTGCTTAATGTCTAACAAAGAACTTGACGACTGGGCAATGCGTTACTCAATTTCTCAAAAAGCATTTAAGAGTGGCAAGGCAACATCTTCTATTTGGAACGACAACCGAGAAGAAATGTGCTTAAAGACTTGCATTAAAGCGGTCGCAAGACAAGTCCTTAAATACCACCCATACGATAGACTTGCTCAATTAGTCGAAATCGACCAACAAGTCTTTACCGAAAAAGGAACTTCATACGCTGACAACCCAGCAAATTCCCAAGAAGTGTCGAATAAGATAGTTGCGGAACAATAATTCCATAAAATTCTCCCTTTATTTCTCATAGCAACTGGCTTCCGCAACTAATTATTCTTGGAGGCGATAACCAAGTAAAAAACACCTCTCAAAAGGAGGCTGAATATGAAACTAATTATCACAAAAGAATACGAACTAAATTACGAAGATGGCGAATATATTGCCAAACAACTAAAAGAACGCAAAATTTCTCAAAAAGATATTGCGAAAGCGTTAGGTCTATCGGCTAGTTATGTGTCCCTTGCCCTCTACGGACGCAAAAAAGCCCCTCTACGCTTAATTAATTACTTAGTCGATACATTAGGCATATCGCTTAAATTCGAGGGCTTAATTGTCTTATGAAAGTAATTCTAAAAAATGACGAGTGTTCTATCGAATATACAAAGGTCGATAGCGTGAAAGAAACAAAAGAGGGAATTTGGATATTTCACTCAAACGGAAAAGCAAGATTTTATACCAAGAGTGAGTTTCCTAAAACGGAGGTAATTAAAGATGGCAAAACGAAGAATGATTAGTTTAGACATTATTGATAAAGACGCTTTTATCTCAATGTCGCAAACAGCACAAAACCTTTATTTTCACATAGTAGGTAGAGCCGACGATGATGGCTTTTGTGGAAACATATTTGGAATTATGAGGCTACTCGGCTCGTCAATGGACGATTTAAGTGCATTGATAAATAGACGCTTTTTGCTCGAATGTAAAGATGGTGTTTTAGTAGTTAAACATTGGTGGATACTTAATCAAAAAAGAAAAGATAGATACACACCTAGCGTTTATCTTAAAGATAACCTCTTATATCTTGATGAAAATAATGCTTACACCGAAAAGGTTACCGCAATACCTTATTCAAGTGCTTGGCAACCAAGTGGCAACCAAGCGGTAACACAAGATAAGTTAAGTAAAGATAAGATAAGTAAAAATAAGTTAATAGAAGATAAGTTAAGTTTAGTTAAGGATAATGAATGTCTTTCTAATAAGGGGGAAAGTATCCTCGCTCAACAATACATTGCTAAATTGCACGAACTAGGGGTTACCGACCACGACAAAGTTATCGTTGATTATTTCAACAATGATGGCGACCCAATGCGTGTATCTAACTTAATAACTGAACTAAAAACAAATAAAGAACTTAATATTAATGAATTTTTGGAGAGTTTTTGAATTTATGAATAGTAGAGTTAGTGAATTAGAAATGGCTATCGCTTCCTACGAATTTGCTGAAATGCTTACGGAAACGCAAAAAGCCGAACTTAACGAATTGAAAGCCGAACTCGAAACATTACGAAAGAAAAGTGGTATCGCTGTAAAGATAGACGGCAAGTGGTATTTAACTGATACACCAACCCTACCTTTATGCGAAACACCTACATTGTTCGATAGTGTAGAGGAAGCAAACGAATATCTTAAAAAAGCCGATTTAGGCAATAGGAGGAATATTGAATATGAAAGATATTAGATTACTAGCATTAATTACATCTTTAGTAGGGGTGGGCGGTGTTGTTGCCCTCTCTACTATTCAAGGAAATGGCGGGGCGGTCGATTTCAAAGCCAACGCTTCATATACTTGTGCGAGCGTCCATTATGGTATGCAAGACAACGATTTAAGCGGATATATTGCGACTTACGGAACTACTTACACAGAAGCCAAAAGTCCATACGAAAGTTTAGGCTATGCGACTGGAATTACTATTACAAGTTTTAGTGTGACTGGTGCAAACGCTCAATGGCTCGATGTCGGCACAAAATACACAATTAACAAAGTTACTTACACTAGCGATAAGACACACGGACTTAAACTTGGCACATCGAAAAATCAAACAAATTTGCAATATGTGTTCGATAAAAATGTTATAGGCTGTGATATTTATGCGATTGGTTGGAACGATGATGGTATTACTATTTCGGTCAATGGTGGTGCAAGCCAAGATGTCGCCAAGAACACTGATATTAGTGGAACTTTCGATGATAAAGCCATCACTTACACCAGATACCATTTCGATTTTGAAAGCACAAATACATTAGAAATCGCCACAACCAAAAGATTATTCATTGGCGATATTGCTTTAAGGGTAGCCTAGGGGGTAGTGAAATGAATATTGTTAGCGATAAAGTTATCGAAAAAACAAGAGAGTGTGGAAAGAAACTCAAAGTAAATGAGTGTGTTTCAAGACTATTTAAAACACTATCACACCTAGTTGATGAAAACCCAAAAATGCAAAATGCGGGTAGAACATTAGGCAAGGAAGATTTTGAAGAAGTCTTATCTATTATCGTTACTTACTATTCACTTGAACTATTAGCGAGAACTCATAGTCCAAACGAATTTGAAATGATTTTAACCGAGTGTAGCGAAGTGGAGGAAATGAACTAATGAATAGCGTTGTATTCCTAGCCATTATGCAAGATAAAGTGGCGAACAAAGGCTCACTCGCAAAATTCTCATTATATAGCGATAAACAATACTTTGATTTAGTTATCTTCAATAAAAATGTAATTGAAAAGAGTATCAATATCCCTAAAGGTGCGTGGGTTATCGTTGAGGCGAAACTTCAAAAGAGTAAATATAACGGCAAAAGTTATACACAAATCGTAGCAACTGATATTAGGCGAACAAATATTAAAACCGAAGAAGAAATGTTTGATAGCGAAGAAACGCAAGAAACACTTACAAGTTATGGCGATGATTTGCCGATTAGTGATGATAATAGCGTCAAGTTGAACGATGTTGCTGACGATGATTTGCCTTTCTAGGAGGCTTCTAAAATGAATATTAAAAAGTATTGTTTACTTAAAAATGGCGATATTGAGTGTTGCTATTACACAAACATATTAGGCGAGCCAATTAAACAAAAACCTATCTTTATGAAAGACGGCAAATGGTTTTTAGAATACGACAAATGGATAATCGTTGACTATGAAACTACAACCGAAGAAATCATCGCATTTGCTGATACCGAAGAAGAACTGGAGGCAATTAGAAATGGAAAAGGAAACTGAACTTTATTTAATTAAACGAATTAAAGACTTGGAAAATCTAATTGCTGGCGTTTCTAAAAAAGAAAGCGAAAGTGCCTATTATAGAGCAATGGCGTTTGATATGCTGGCAGACCGCCTAGAAATTCAAGTTATATGCGACCCAGTCAAACAAAAATACACTATTAGAATTGGCAAACAAGAATTTGAAGCAGATTTTAAATATGCCGAACTAATAAGGAGAGCATTAGACTATGGCAAACAATAGACACCAAGTTTATGCGACTGGTAAAGTGGTTTATTATATAAACCATAAGCGTTTCTATAACGATAAAAACCAACGCAACGGTAGAGCCAAATGTCAGCAATATTGTTTAGATAACTTCCTAGACTTTAATGATGTTATCCAGTTCGATAGCGATACCGAGTGCGATTACTACGAATACTTACTTGAAAGACAAAAGCGTGGCGAAATATCCAACCTAACACATCACTTTCTAATTAAGGTGCAAAGCGAATTTGTTAATGCTAATGGCGATGTCATACCAGAGATTACATATAATGCCGACTTCATTTATAAAGAGGGCGACAAGCGTGTGGTGGTAGATGTTAAATCGAGCGAATACTTTTTAAACAATGACGGAGGTAGGTTTATCTTGCTAAAGTCCGTGTTCGATAAAGTGTTCCTAGAAAAAGGTTTATATATCAAAATCATCATCAAAAAGTCTAAAGGCGAATTTTATGAGTGGCACATAGGCGACAAGCAAAAGTCTGGGAAACTTATTAAAAAACAAAGTAGCCAAATCAAAGAGTTACGCAAGCAAATACACGCAACTGAAATGGCTAATCGCAAAGAAGAACGAGAAAAGGCACGCTTGATTGAATTAAGAGGTATTGAAAACCTTACTAGCAACCAAAGAAAGCGTCTAAAGGAACTGGAGGATAAATATAGATTATGAATAAAACCGAATTTATAGAAACTCTAATGAGTGATGAACAGCCACCAGTCACTAGGGAACTAACACCGCTCGAAAAGTGCCTAAAGAAACGCAAAGTAAGTTGTTGTGAAAAGTGCGTAAGATATGAGGAATTTTGTAAGTATGAGAAACGAGAAGTATGAATTACAAGATTTGATTAGAGTGGCTAAAGGCGAGGCAAGTATTGAAGATGTCGCTGAAACCTACAATGTTTCGCTTAATAGTGTTCGTTGTGCTATGGCTAGGCGAGGTATCTTCAAAACTAAAAAGAAAATCAAAATCGTTTCCCCTTATAAAGTTATTATCGTTAATTCAATTCAAGAGTGTTGCGACACCTTAAAGTTATCTAGGACAACAATTAAAAAAGCGTTGCACGGACAACGAGTTCCTATATTAGATAACTTGCAAATTAAAATTATGGAGGTAAGTAAATATGCCGAAGAAAAAACAACTCGTTAGTGTGAGGGAACAAGAAAAAGAAGTCCCATATACCACTAAACAATATGAACACTTATTACAAGTTACTAAATTAGAAAAGCCTAATTTGAACGATAAACAAGCCGTTGATAATGTTTTGAGTGCCTATTTCGATTTATGTAAAACAAACGAAATGAAGCCAGCCATAAGTGGTATTGGTATGGTGCTAGGTCTTTCTCGCAAACAAGTGTTAGATATTTGTAACGGACAAGTTAAATGTGAAAGCACCGATATTATTATTAGTTATTATCGTATGCTCGAAATGTTTGATGAAGTCGCTATGAAAGACGGAAAGATACCACAAATTACTGGTATGTTTATGGCTAAAAACAACTATGGTTACACTGATGGCGAAAAAGTCCAAATCGTTAAGGAAGAATTGACTAATGAGGAAATTGCCGAGAGATACCGCAAAATGCACGAAATCGTTAGCGAAGAAAAGTAGGTTTGGGATATTCCTTAAAACTGGATATAGTCCTATTCTAATCACTTATTCAAAGCAAGAGGCGGAAGATATTATAGGCACTCGCTACTCTAAACAATATGTTGTGAGGGAAATTTATGATTAGGTTTGTAGTCAACAAAAACGCTGATTTATCTAAATATGGCTTTGAGGAAGATACAAAAGAGTGGGTTGTATGGCAAGGCACTAGAAGATTATGGGTGCGTAAAAGCGACTATCTATTGCATTTCAATATGATAACAAACGAAACACTTTCTATCTTCTACGATATGATAAAAGACAACATTGTTAAGTATGTTGATAAACCATTAAAACCTTGTAATTATCACTATATAGGGCTAAGTAATGATGAATATAAATTAATTTTAGATAAACGGAATAAAGCCAAATAAGGCACGAAAAAAAGGTAGGGTAGATAATTCCCTACCTTTTATTGTTTTGTGGCTCTATGGTGCATTTTTGGAAGAAATAGAGGTATTTGAGCAAAAGAAAAAGGGTTAGCATTAAAGCCAACCCTTGTGTTTTATCCTTTAAATTCGTTTGCCCTCACGAACAAATCTTCTAATTGCTTTTCTGGAAATGCAACTTGAAATCTAATGAGGTTAATTCCGTTTTTGAATAAAGCGTCCCCACAACCTTTTAATTGTTCCGCACCTTTTTGGTCTAGGATAGTAATACTCTCTCTAATACTAGCGGTTTTGAGTGCGATACGATAAGGCATATTGGCTTTTATAAGTCCGCTACATACCTCAATTTTAGGGTTTTGAGTGGCGACAATTAGGTGCATACCAACCGCTCTACCTTTTTGTGCGATACGGACAATATCTTGTTCTACCTCAAATCTACTGGTTAACATTAAGTCCGCTAATTCATCAATGATTATGTATGTTTCACGCTCATATTTACCGCCATTTTCGTATCGACTATCCATTTCGTTACACATAATTTTCATCAACTTTATGGCTTGTTCCGTTGTGCTTACATAAGTAGTCCCAACTAGGTTTTTAAAGCGGTTAAATTCCGTGCCTTTTGGGTCGATAATTACAACCTCGCCTTTCCCAAATCTATTCTTGCCATACCAACCAAAGATATTAAATAGTATGTTTCTTAATAGCACTGACTTACCGCCCCCAGTAGTTCCAGCAATAAGCAAGTGAGGTATTTTATCAAAATCAAGCGTTACAAGTTTACCCTCACTATCTACACCTATAACCATATCCCTATAGCCATTTTCGGCAAGTAGTTTGGTAAGC
This sequence comes from uncultured Caryophanales bacterium, assembly GCA_946630435.1. Classification (GTDB taxonomy): domain Bacteria; phylum Bacillota_I; class Bacilli_A; order RFN20; family CAG-826; genus Fiminaster. Next base: position 42,527 of record CAMOYS010000003.1, read on the forward strand.
GACACGCTCGCATTATCATAAAGCCAAATCACTTTAAAATGTGCTTGCTTTGTTCGTTCTGCTTTCAAGTTAACTCGATGAAAAGTGCCTATTTTATCAAGCAACTTGTCAATATATTTCATATTGAATTGTGATATGTCTTTGAGGTTAAAAAAGTGGGTTTCGCCTAGTGGTGTTTGCACGCTATCGACAAGCGTAACTGGTAGTCCTAGTTCGCCAAAATTTGTTTCTATAGTCTTTCCGTTTGTTTCTAAATTAGCCATTTGCGTTAATCTCCCACAAAATCGAAATTATACCTAACATAACAAGTAGTGGTGGTATCGCTCTAGCAAGTTCAGTCATAATTATTGATACCACCTTTCGTAATCTTCACATTTTTTAATAGGCGTATCTTCCAAAATGCCAACCAGTCTTGTTTCCACCGGAATATAACACTTATTTGTTTCCTCACACAAG
>CAMOYS010000004.1 GCA_946630435.1 uncultured Caryophanales bacterium
GGATTAAACAAAACATTAGGTATCGACCTTAAATCCTTACTCGTTGGTTACTTTGGTACAAAAGTTATTAATAAAGAAACACAAAGATAATTACTACACTACAACTAGAGGTGCCTTGCAAAAGGTGCCTCTTTTCAATAGATAAAAACACAGGAACTGAGCTATTTGGGAAAATTATTCCCATTTATTTCATTTCTTTAATGAATGTTTTGGTCGCAGTTTTGATTGGAAAATCTTTATTAACTAACGCAATAACTTTTCGATTTGGTAATGGCTTATCTAGTTTAACTTCGAATACTCTATTTTCTTCGAGTTCTTTTTTAACTAAGGATTTAGGAACAATTCCAATGCCAAAATTGTTTTCCACCATTGGCGCAACCATGTGAGCGGAGTCAACCTCAATTGTTGGATCAACATGCATGCCGTTTTCTTCGAATAACTTATCAGTATATTCCCTTAATTGCATATGCCTTGGGAGTAGTACGAATGGAGTGTCTTCCAATTCCTTTAAATTAATATTTTTCTTTAATATATTTTTAAATTTATCGCCCGCGATGATGATGTTTTCAAAATCATTAAGCTCATATTTTATTAAATTAGGATTTCCATCAAATGGAGTGGTTACAAATGCCACATCAATAAGGCCTGAATTAAGTTTTTGAATTGTTTGGTTAGATGATTGAGTAAAAATTCGATATTTAACATTAGGGTATTTCCTGTGGAAAACTTTGAGGTATTCAAATAAGAACTCATCTAAAGCAGTTATCGTACTACCAATTAAAATATCACCTTCAGTTAAAGAACCGGCCTTTGAAACCATCTCTTCACCTTTAGTTAAAGTTATAAAGGCGGAATTAACATATTCATATAGAATCTCGCCTTCTTTGGTTAATTCGACGCCATATTTAGAACGAACAAATAAAGAACAACCGAGCTCTTTTTCGATTAATTTGATAACTCTAGTAACAGCAGGCTGAGACGTATAAAGCTCTTTCGCGGCTTTCGAAATACTTTTAAATTTCGCCACATAAAGAAATGTATTGTAATATCCGTAATTCATAATCTACTTTTTATTATAAATAGGACAAAAAGGATAAATCAATTTAAATATAAGTTTTTGATATGGATAGTATTAAAATATTATATTTTTATTATAGATACCTGTTTGTTATATTAAGATTATCAAAGGAGTTCATTATGAAAAAGATAGCAATCGTTTTTTTGGGTCTTTTATCCATAATCGCTGCTTCATCTTGCTCAATCATGAGAGGGTTAGAAGAAGATCTAACAATTTCAGTAAGAGCTAAAGGAGATTTAATTTTTTCTGGTGTCGTTAATTCTTTCAATAACGTCATCCTTCCAAAGATTGATCCTTCCTATATTGATGCCGGTATGAAATTTGCTGGCTACACAATCGATTCAGATTGGAATGTAGATAAAGGAATTGACCTACTTTATAAACAAGGTGGTTTAATCCGTTATAAAGACATTAAGAAATTTGCTTATAACGGTAATGTTGAATTCTTCTCTCAATTTGTTACTCAAGATACAGATATCGCTGAAAAACACTATTTAGTAGTTGGCTGGTACAACAAAGTTAAAACATCTGGCCTTGATGATAAACGTATTGAAAAACTTACACCATTATTAACCAATTTCTTAGTTTCTAAAGGTGCAACTTCTGAAGATTTAAGTGACTTCATTATTAAAGGTTATGAAGGTGACGTCGGTACAATCGGTGGAAAGATTAATGAAGATGGCTATGTTGATGTCTTTATTGGCGCAGGTGCTAACTTAAAATCCACTGGTGGTGTTAACTATATTGACCGTTACGCTGCTGATAAAAATTATGGTGATGCCACTAAACGTTATGTTTATCTTTTAAGAGAAAAACCAGTTGCTAGACTCGTTTATGACTACTTTAGTACAGACGAGTTCTATAGCATCTTTGAATAGGGGGTAGAAAGAATGTTAACGAAATCTAAGTTTTTACGTACTGCCTCAGTCTTAAGCTATATTGTTAGCTTTATCTATTTTGTTCTTTTTGCGGTTTTCTATTCAATTAACGAATATATCTTCATCATGTTCTTAATATTTGGACTTGTTTCTTTATATTCAGGTATTGAAGCAAGCTCTGAAATTCATTTACTTCCTATGGATGAAAAAGGAAAAAGAAGACAAATTATCAATATGTTTGTCAGCGCAATCGCAGTTCTTCCGTTATTATTTAATATTCTCGCTCTTACATATAACCGCGAGGATAAATATATTACTACCCTCAATCCTAAATACGAGGAATGGAAACCAAAAGCCGAAGAAGATGTTAAATTCTATAAAAGACCAGCTTTCTTCGTTGCAATTACCAGCTTTGTTTTAATCCTCTTATCAGGTTTATCAGGACATTTATTTGAAACTAGTGGTGGTTCTGTTATTGTTAGTGATTTCACTTTAAATAAAAGAATGACCGAAGTTTATTGTAGTGATGATTTAAACGGTAATAGTCATGTAATTCATGATGATCATTTAAAATATGGCGTTACTATCTATAAACCAAAAGCCGCTACAGCTGAAGAAAAAGCTCCAGTTATCTTTGTAATGCCAGGTTTTACTAGAACTAAAGCTACAATGTCTCAATATTGTATCGAATTCTCAAAACGTGGCGCGGTTGTTTTCTGTATCGATCCAGGAAGCCAAGGCGCAACTACATACGCTGGTTATGAAGAAAATGGCGATATGATTAGTGCCACAACCGAAGCCAATGGTTTAAATTATTTAGTTCATTATGTTTATAACAACACTGATGATTTCCCTTACATTGATAGAACTAGATTTGGTGCTATCGGCCACTCTGCCGGAGGTGGTAATGTCGTTACAACTGCTTCCGAATTTGCGGGTGCTTCGTATGAGGAATCAATCTTAAAATCCATATATATCTCCGGCTATATTAAGGTTAGCGCGGCTAATAAATATAAAACACTTCATTGTAATGCTGCTCAATCTTATGCCTATTACGATGAAGGTGCATTTAGATATCAATCAAGCTCAACATCCCTTGAAGTTATTAACTTAAGATTTATTAACGAAGTTAATGGCGCCACAAACGATTTTGATCATGTTACCTATGATTATGCATATGGTAGAGCGGATAACGGCACTTATCGTATCGTTCACCGTGAAATGACTAATCACTGCTTTGAAATGTATGATGCAACTTCAATTATTAATTCCATCTCTTTCTTTAGAGAAACATTAAGAACTAATAATGATATCTATGATGGTTCGTTAACATGGTTAGGAAAGGAATTATCTAATGGCATCGCTTTAGTAAGTGGTTTTATCCTCATCACTTCATTAGTGCCATTAATTCTTATGATTCCTTTCTTTAAATCAGTTAAAGGACGTAAACTTGTTCAAGTCGGTAATGACTTTGTTGGTGTCCACCGCGACGGTAGATTATCCGTTACCGATATGAAGAAACAAGAACAATCTAAGAAGGGTGTTATTCCATCTCGTTTCTCCTTTACTGGTAAAACAATCTTCTGGTCTACAACCTTACTTGGTGCGTTAATCGCCTGCTTTGACTTTATTCCATTAGCAAGATTATCAATGGATATGTTCTCTGATGCAGCGAATAACATCTATACTTTCTATTTCCCAGCTAGAATGATGAACGCAGTCCTTCTTTGGGCGGTTGTTAATGGTTTAATTGGCTTAGCTTTATTCTTTGGAGTTATGTGCTTAGAAAATTTAATTGAAAGAATAGTAGCCAAGAAACAAAACCGTGAACCATATTATGATTGGTCTAAATTAAAACCATTAAAGATTAATATTAAAGATTTATTAAAGACATTACTTGTTGCACTTATCCTCTTTGGAGTGTTCTATGGCTCAGTTTATTTAAGCTATGCCTTATTCCATCAAGACTTCAGATTTATGTTAATAAGTGCTTCCACAATTCAACCTCGTTACTTAGTAACATGGTTAATGTATGTCCCATTATTCTTTATCTTCTATATTTCTAACTCAATTAAAGTTAACTGTTCTATCGGTTTAGAAGACTGGTCTGAATGGAAAGTCTATTTAGTTGGAGCGATTACTAACTCTATCGCGTTAGTCTTCATTCTCTTAATTAACTATTCATCCTTCTTCTTAACTGGTGAAGTATTCTATGGATATTTTGGAAATCCTCAACAAGAAGTCTGGCTATATATCAACATGGTCTTCCCACTTGTCTTATTAATGTTTGTTCTTCCAATCCTTAATAGAATCTTCTTTAAATTTACAAACCGTGCATACTTAGGAGCGATTGTCGTCTGCATGATCTTCATTATGATGTCTTTAACCGCTTCTGTTAGTTACATCCCAATGTAGGAGGCCTTAATAAATGAATTACAAAACTGAATCACTCAAAAAACACTACGAATGGAAGGGAAAAATTGAAACTGTTTCCCGTGTTCCAGTCGGCTGTAAAGATGACCTTTGTTTAGCGTATACCCCTGGTGTTGCTGAAGCTTGTATGGCAATCCATGAAGATGTCAATAGAAGCTTTGAATTAACTAGAAGATGGAATACTGTTCCTGTTATTACTGATGGTACTGCCGTTTTAGGTTTAGGAAACATTGGTCCAGAAGCTGGTATGCCAGTTATGGAAGGAAAATGTGCATTATTTAAAACCTTTGGTGGAGTTGATGCTTTCCCATTATGCATTAAATCAATGGATACGGAAGAAATCATTAAAACCATTAAATTATTAAGTGGATCTTTCGGCGGAATTAACCTAGAAGATATAAGCGCACCAAGATGCTTTGAAATTGAACAAAGACTCAAAAAAGAGCTAGATATTCCAGTATTTCATGATGATCAACACGGCACCGCGATTGTTGTAGGAGCAGCTTTACTTAACGCTTTAAGACTTGCTAAGAAAGAAATAAGTAAGATTAAAGTTGTCTTAAATGGCGCAGGTGCGGCAGGTATTGCGATCTCTAAATACTTACTTAAATTAGGCGTTAAAAACCTTACAGTCGTTGATCGCTTAGGAATTATCCACGATGATGAAAAGTTTAACGCTCCTCAAAGAGAATTAGCCAAATTAATTAATCCTAATAATGTTTCTGGTTTACTTAAAGATGCCATGGTTAAAGCCGATGTCTTTATTGGCGTTAGTGTTGGCAATGTCGTCACTAAAGAAATGGTTAAAACAATGAATGAAAAACCAATTCTATTCCCATGTGCTAACCCAGTTCCAGAAATTAGTTATAATGATGCTAAAGAAGCTGGTGCATTTATTGTTGGTACAGGAAGTAGTGAATTCCCTAACCAAATCAATAATGTCTTAGTTTTCCCAGGCTTATTTAGAGGAGCTTTAGATGTTAGAGCTTCTACAATTAATGAAGAAATGATGTTAGCAGCTTCTAGAGGTATTGCTAACTGTGTTAAAGAAAATGAATTAAAAGTGGACTATATTCTTCCATATGCATGGGATAAACGAGTCCATGAAGAAGTTGCTAAAGCTGTTAAAGAAGAAGCAATTAAAGCTCACGTTAATAAAATTTAGGTAGTAAAATTATGAAAATGAAAAAATCACTTATCTTATTAGCGGTTCCTGCACTTATTGGGTGCAACTCTTTGGTTAACGAAGATCCTAGTTTTAAACCAAGTGCCACAAGTGAAGAAGTTTCAATCGATTATAATGAGGAATATAAAGTCTTATTTATTGGAAATAGTTTTACATACTTCAATGATTTAGACCAAATTACTTCTAAGCTTGCTGAATCAATGGGCTTTACTAAATTTAGTGCGGATAGAGTAGCCTGTGGGGCATATCACTTATCCCAATTTGCAGATGGAAATGATGAATATGGTAAACAAGTGGAAGAAAAGATTAAAAATAACACTTACACCCATATCATTATGCAAGAGCATTCCACATCTCCAGTCTCAAATTATGATTCATTCTTAAGTGGCGCGACTGCGTTACTAACTAAGCTAAAAACCTATCAGACCTCCGCTAAAATTAGTTTATATGAAACATGGGGCTTCAATAATATGGTAGGCACGTATGGCGCAACAATTCCTGAATGCGAATTAGCACTTATGAATGCTTATAAGAACTGCGCTAAAGCATTGAAACTCGGTGTTCATTATGTTGGAAGAGGATTTTCAAAAGTATATCAAGAACACTCTTCAATTAATCTCTATTATGTAGAAGATAATAAACATCCATCATTTAGTGGATCATATTTATCCGGTTTAATTCATCTTGCTTCCTTAACAGGAGCGGATGTTAGAACCGCCACATACCATGGTGTTAAAGACACGTATAACACTTATGGAGAAACTTATGTAAGCGACGAAGATGCAACAATTCTTAAAGAAGTCGCTTATAACGTGTATAATCAATATGGTACTAACTATTAAATAGTTAATATAAATTTAAGGAGAACTTATAAACATGAAAAAACAATTACTAGTTATCTCTGCTCTTATGCTTGTTGGTACACTTGCAAGCTGTGGTGGAGGAAACCACAATCCAGGTGCAGTAAGTGATAGTACAGTTAATCCATCTACCACTTCAGGAGAAACTACTTCTGAAGGCACCTCAACAACATCTGAAGGTACATCTACTACCTCTGAATTCACTCCAGAAGTCACCTATCCATTATTAACCGTTCATCTTTATCAGAGATATGTTGATAATGATTGCAGCGCCTCATTAAAGAAAAAATTTGAAGACGAATTAGTCAATCAAAAAGCCGCTGTTACAAAACTTAATTGGGTCATGGGTACCGGCGCACAAAATGAAGGTGTTGCCGATTATTCCGCCGATTTAGGCACATATGATGCAGCACATCCAGCTGAAACAATTGACGTCGTTTTAGGTGCTAAGGCAAACTTTGCAGAAGACTCTTATATCGTTAAAAACTTTGCAACATTAAAGAAAGCTGATGGTTCTGGAAACGTTACTATGTCCACAACTAACGGCGAAACAACAAAAACTGATCGTTATATTTGGATTAGAAATAACACAGCTAATTTAGAAGCCCTTAAGGTATTGTTAAAAGGTATTGTTGATTATGATTGGCCAGAACCAGTAGATCCAACTTCTGAGACTACTTCTGAAGAACCAACATCCGAAACCACATCAGAAGAAACCCCATCCGAGACAACCTCTGAAACTACATCTGAAGAAACACCTTCTGAAACCACTTCAGAAAGTGAGCCTGTAGTGTTACCAGCATTAACTGTTCATCTTTATGCTAAGTTTGTTAACTCAACTTGTAGTGGCGAACTAAAAGCCAAGTTCACTAAATATTTAACAGATAACAACATCACTATTACAAGTTTGGCATGGGAATTAGGCACCACAACTGGTAATGGCGGAAAATACGCAGAAGAAGTAGAAGCTTATGACAAAGCCCACACAGATGCAACAGCCGATGTTCTTTTAGGTGTTAAAGGAGGAGTTGATGATACATATATTTCAACAAATTTCTCAATTGCACAAGTCAATGAAAAAAATGTTACCATGACAACCACAAGTGATGGTCAAGGAACAAAGACTGATCGTTATATCTTTGTGAGAAATGGTTCCGCAAACACTGATGCTATTGGTGTGTTATTATTAGCATTAGGCGAAAACCTCAACTAATAAAAAGTTATATTTAGCAGTCCTTCGGGGCTGCTTTTTTTTGTGGTTAAAAACACAGGAACTGACTTCTTTGGGAATATTTTTCCCATTTATTGTATTTATACAAAGGTCATCTCTTAAAATTTTAACTCGGTATTTTTTGCACTTTTTTACTGAATTGATTGCAAAGTAAAGCGCTTTCAACGATAATGTATATCGGAGGGCAATCACCATGAAAATGTTTGATTTAAAAGGAACAGTGCTCGCACTTAACAAACCTAGCATTGTTTCATTGCTCAATTCGATTGAGCTTTACAAAGGTAAGACTCTTCCTGTTAATAGAGCCAAAAAATTAGATGTCTTAAAAGCGATGGCACGTCGCAGTGGTTCAGTTATGTCGAACCAAATCGGTAATGTTTATATTTCCGACGAACGCGAGAGTGCTCTTTTTTCTAAAAACGCTCAGCCACAAACCTTACAAGAATATATGGTCGCTGGTTATCGTAACGCGCTTGATTTAATTGATGAGGTCTATAAATATCAAACCTTAGATCGCAGCTTTGTTTCTACATTACATTATTATATTTATAAAGATTACAACCCAGATTTTGGTGGTCGTTATAAAGATAGTATTAACTATATCCAAGAATCCATGCCAGATGGCTCATTCAAAACTATCTTTGTCTCCGCAGCACCTGAAGAAGTCGTCGTATTACTTGATAACTTAATTTATCAATTCAATATGTGTGCAGCAGATGAAGAAGTGAATAAACTCCTTCTTATCGCTTCATTTATGTTCGACTTTATGTGCATTCACCCATATAACCATGGTAATGGTAGAGTCTCTAGACTCTTACTCCATTTCTTATTAAAGAAATATGGTTATGATGTTGATGATTATTACGCAATCGCCTACTTAATGAGACAACATTTAGGCGAATACATCGATGCCTTTAAAGCTTCTAGTGAAGGCTGGCACGATAATGAAAATGATTATGAACCTTACGTTAGCTTCGTTTTAAAGAGAATCTTAGAAGCTTATCGCAAAGTTGACTATATGTTAGAAGTTAATAGCCTTGAAGTTCCTGCTAAAGAAAAAGTCTTAAAAGTCGTTATCGATTCTGCAACTCCAATTAGCAAGACTGTTGTATTAAGAGTCTTATACGCTTTAGGCAAAGTAACAGTTGAAAAAGCCTTAAATCAATTAGTTGAAGAAGGTCAAATTCAACTTATCACTAAAGGCCGTTACTCCAAATACTTTAGAGTGTAGAGGTGATTTATATGAATACTGAAAACATTCGTAACGTTGTTATCTTAGGTCACCAAGGTAGTGGTAAAACTTCCTTAGTCGAATCTTTAGCCTACACTGCTAAGTTAATTCCTCAAAAAGGTGAAGTTGAAAAGAAGAATACTCTTTCTGACTATACACCTGATGAACAAAGAAGAGGTGGATCTATTCAAACCTCTGTTATCCCACTTGAATATAACGGTTACAAGATCAACTTATTAGATATTCCAGGTAACGATGACTTCATTTCTGAAGTTATTGGTGTTGCCGGTGTTGTTAAAGGTGCAGTCTTAGTTATCGATGCCTCTGTTGGTGTTCAAGTCGGTACATTAAAACACTATAAACAACTCAAGAGAAAAGGCGTTCCAACATTTATCTTTGTTAACAAAATGGATAAAGAAGATATTGATTTCGAGTCAGTTCTTGAGGATATTCGTGAACAACTTGGTAAAGAAGTTATTTCCTTCTGCTACCCACTTGGTCATGAAAAAGGCTTCGACGGTTTCGCAAACGCTGTCGACCTTAAAGCTCATATCTATAACGGAAAAGAATGCGTTGAAGCGGAAATCTATCCAGACAAACGTAATAAAATCCTTGAACTTCATAATACAATCGTTGAAGAAGTTGCTAAAACTGATGATGCTTTACTTGAAAAATTCTTTAATGGTGAAGAATTTAATCTTGAAGAAATCCGTAACTCCTTACGTATTGGCGTTTTAGCGGGTGATTTAACTCCATTAATCGTTGGTAGTGCCACTAAGAATATTGGTGTTCAAACCTTACTTAATATGTTCATTAGTTACCTTCCAAATCCTAATGATCTTAAACCTCTTGAAGCTCATGATGAAAACGGAAATGAAAAGGTTGTTCCAACTGATGTCAATCAACCATTCTCCGCTTATGTCTTTAAAACTATCGTTGATCCATATGCAGGCACAATTAACTTATTAAAAGTTTGTTCTGGTGTCCTCCATGTTGGCGATGAAGTTTATGTTAACGGTGGAACCCAAAGAATCAGTATGCTTTACACCATGACTGGCAAGAAACTTGATAACGTTAACGAACTTATTGCTGGCGATATCGGTGCCATTACAAGAGTGGAAAAAGTTAAATCTGGTGATAGTTTATCCTCTCCAAAATCAATTACTATCTTTAAACCTGTTAAATTCCCAACTGCTGTTATCTTTAAAGCCATTATCTTAGAGAATAAGAATGATGAATCTAAGTTAGGTCCAGCATTAGCTAAGATGCAACTTGAAGATCCAGCCTTAGAAGTTAAACGTAATAATGAAACTAAACAATTATTACTTGGTGGTTTATCTGAATCCCACATTAACTTCGCATTAGAAAAACTAAAAACACTTTATAAGATCAACTTAACTACTGAAAAGATGAAAGTAGTTTATAGAGAATCTATAAAAGGTACTGCTGAAGGTGATGGCCGTTATGTCAAACAATCCGGTGGTAGTGGTTTCTATGGTGTCGTTAAGATGAGATTTGAACCAGCTGAAGAAAACGAATTTGCTGAAGAAGTCTTCGGTGGTGCAGTACCAAAGAACTACTTCCCAGCAGTTGAAAAAGGTTTCTTTGAAGCTCTTAATAGCGGTTTACTCGCAGGCTTCCCAGTTATCGGTGTTAAAGGTGTCTTAATTGATGGTAAGTACCATCCAGTAGATTCCAACGAACAAGCCTTTAAGATGGCCGGTATCTTAGCCTTTAAAGATGCGTATATGAAATGCCGTCCAATTATTCTTGAACCAATTATGAGAGTCAAAGTAAATGTTGAATCTCGTTATACTGGTAGTATTCTCTCTGACTTAAATACAAGAAGAGCCAGAATTCAAAATATTGAAGAAAAAGAACACGGCTATCAAGAAATTGAAGCTCTTGTACCAGAAGCAGAAATTATTGACTATGTTACTCAACTTAAGTCAATTACCCAAGCTAGTGGTTACTTCAATAGAGAATTCGTCGATTACGAAGAATTGCCAAACTACTTAGTTGATAAAGTAATCGCTGAAAATAAGATTAAAGAATAATCTATATTAACCTTAAGGCTTCCATCATTCGGTGGAGGCCTTTTATAATGAAAATTATGAAAATTTTTCTTCGCTTACATTTGCTCTTAATATATTAAAAAACGCATCACAAATGACTTGTTTAGGAAAAAATTCCCATTTTAACTAATAATGTATTGAAAAGTTTTCAGCCGAGTGATAGATTAATTTTCAAGAAAAAGGTAAGTATGAAAAGATACGTTTATTACTTTTATAGCTATTTTTATCCAAGAGGGAATCGATAATATCTTGGCTTTTTGGCTAGTGGTGTTATCGCTTAAAGGTAGCACCAAGTAATAAATTGGAATTTGGTGCTCGTAACACCAAATTTTTATTGAAAGAGTAGGTACTTATTATGAAAAAGAACTTAATTTCTGTTTTAGGATTATCAATTCTTGCTGCAGGAACATTATCTGGTTGTGGCGGTGATGGAGCAGTTAAGATTGGAATTCTTCAACCTGTCGAACATGTCGCGTTAGGTCTTGCCCGTGATGGCTTTATTAAAGGTTTAAAAGAAAACGGCTTTGAAAACGCGAAGATTGATTATCGTAACGCTGGTGGAAATGACGCTGATTTAAATTTACTTGCTAAAGATTTAGTTGATACTTCTTCTTTAACTTTAGGTATAGGTACAGGTGCATCACTCGCTTTAAAAGGTGCAGAAGATAACGCTGGTTATAATAAGCCTCTTTTATTCACTGCGGTTACTGATCCTGTTCAAGCTGGTTTAGTTAAATCTAAAGACAATACATCTGGCTATGTCTGCGGTACAACTGATGCTAACCCAGTCGAAGAACAAATCGCTTTAGTTAAAGAATTCAATAAAGATGCCACTAAAGTTGGTATTATGTATACCCAAACAGAAGTAAATTCAAAAGTACAAGCTGATCAAGCTGATGCAGCGATTAAAGCTGCAGGAATGACTTCCTCTATTAAAACTTGTACTAATTCAAGTGATATTAAAGCAACCGCCGAAGCATTAGTAAGTGAAGGCGTTAACGCTATTTATTTACCAACTGATAACAACATTGCTGCTAATATGAATGCGGTTAAAGATGCTGCTACTAATAAAGGTGTCTTAGTTGTGTGTGGTGAAGAAAACATGGTTTTAGGTGGTGGACATGTCACTTTATCAATTGATTACTTTAGTTTAGGCTTTGCTACTGGCAAGATGGCGGCTCAAATACTTAAAAATGAAAAGAAACCAACTGATTTCCCTGTCGTTCCTGTTGCAAGTAGTGAATGTACATATGCTTATAGTGCTTCCTCATTAGCCTCTTCTGGTTTAACAATGAGTGAAGAACTATTAAATAAACACGAATGGAAAAATTTGGATAAATAAGAGTTATGCCAGATATAGTTAATGTAATATTCAATATCTTAACAAGTGGACTTCCATGTTGCTTACTTGCAATAGGGGTATTCCTAACTTTTAGATTACTCGACTTTGCTGATATGTCAGCAGAAGGAAGTTTCCTTTTAGGAGCGGCTTTAACTGGTTCATGTATTTATAACGGTATGAACCCATTCTTAGCAACTTTATTAGGTATATTAGTTGGTATTGCTTGTGGTATTTTAACTGGAATATTAAATAGAGTATTAAAAATACCTAAGTTATTGAGTGGAATTATCACTTTAACCGCGTCGATGTCGATTGCGATGTTAATCATGGGTATAACCCGTCCAGATCAAATCTTTGCTACTCAAGTTCCAATTTCTTTAGCCGCTGGTCAACAAACCATTTATTCAGTTTTCTACCCATGGAATGAGTGGAATAAGATTGTTGAAGCTGCTGTTATGGCTGTAGTGGTACTTGCTGTCATTTTAGTAATCTACTATTTCTTTGGTACTGAATATGGAATGGCAATAAGAGCGACAGGAATGAATGAAAAGATGGCTAGAAGCCAAGGAATTAACACCAACATCTCTACTATTACCTGTATTGCAATATCGAATGGCTTAATTGGTTTAGCAGGTGCTTTATATGTTCAAGATGCGTTAAGCGTATCAACAGTAAGTGCGACTGGTTATTTAGTTATTGGTTTAGCAAGTATTCTTATGGGAGAAGCTATATTTGGGAAAAGATCCTTTAAAAACTGGCTTATTTCGGTAGCTTTAGGTGCGATATTTTATTTCACAATTATTACAATTGCGATTAGACTTGGCCTTCCAACTGAATTAAAGAGTTTATTATATGCTTTCTTAATCGCGACCGCTTTATGTATTCCGTTATTTAAGGATTTATTTAAGAAACATATAATCCCATTTTTCATTAAATTATTTACTAAGAAGGGAGAAAGTGAATCATGCTAGAACTTAGAAATGTAACTAAAACTTTCAACCTTACTGGAAATAAAGAAGATTTAAGAACTGCTTTAGACCATATTAATCTTCAAATCGAAAGTGGTGAATTTGTAACTATTATTGGTAGTAATGGTTCGGGTAAATCTACGACAGTTAACGTTATTACCGGTTCAGTTAAACCTGATTCAGGCCAAGTGTTACTAAATAATGTTGATATTACTAAATTAGATGAACATCAAAGAGCGTCATATTTTGGTCATGTTTTCCAAGACCCAATGCTTGGTACTTCTGGCGATATGTCAGTATTAGAAAATCTAGAAATTGCCTATAGACGCGGAAGAAAACATTCCCCATTCCTTTGGGGCTTTAGAAAATCACATAAGCAAATCTTTATTAATGAACTAAAACGTTTTGATTTAGGCTTAGAAGATAGACTCAATCAAAAAGTTGGAGTTATGTCTGGTGGACAAAGACAAGCTTTAACCCTCTTAATGGCGACAATTCGTAATAAACCAACTCACCGCACGATGAAGAAAGATTACATTAGATTCTCCGAAAAAGATCATGATGTCGCTAAAAAAGAGTTTGAAGATTTCTATAATCCTGCGTTAGCGGAGTTTAAGAAAGAATTCCGCGCTATCTTATTTGATAGAACGTTAAAACATAAAGAAAAAAGAGCTAAGTTAATTGAAGCTAATAGACTATTCTCTCAGAAAGTATCTAAGTTCGATTTAACTAAACAAATTCTTCTTCTTGATGAACATACTGCCGCGCTTGATCCTAAAACTGCGAAAAAGGTTTTAGAATTAACCGATAAGATTGTTAAAGAAAATGGAATGACTACTTTAATGATTACTCATAATATGAAAGACGCTTTAACATACGGAAATAGATTAATTATGTTCCATGGCGGTCATATCATCTTAGATGTTAGAGGAGAAGAGAAACAAAAGCTAACCATTGAGGACTTACTCGAGAAGTTTAACACTGCGGGTGACTTACCTCCAGATTCAGCAATTTTAAGCAAATAACATATAGGAAGTCGCCTCGTTTATATTGGTTATAGATTTATATTATATGAGTATTATAATTAGATTTAAGTAGTTATAGCGGAGTATCATATGCCATATTGGGCTTTTCTTGCATTAGCAATTGTTATTCATTTGATCATTAACTTTGATACTTTAAGACGCCCAGAATCTAAAGCCATTTATATCTTAAGACCTTTTAAGTTGTTTCTAGCCGCTTTATTATCCTTATTTATAAGTGATTTCTTATGGGGTATTTTTGAGGAAGCTAAATTAGGATTACCTCTTTATATTGATACAGTTTTCTATTTCTTATTTACAGGTTTAACAATCTTCTTCTGGATACACTTTGTTATTGCATTTTTAAAATCGAATAAAGTATTTACTAGAATTACCCAGCTTATTGGCTTAGCCTTTTTAGTTACAGAAATAGTTTGTATTATTGTTAACTTCTTCACCCCTATTTTCTTTGCAGTGAATCTTGAAACCGCTGACTATGTTGGTGGACCAGCTAGAGACATCTTACTTTATGTTCAAACTGGTTTTTACTTTATCTTATTTGTTTATACCCTCATAGTTACTTTGAGAAATAAAGACAAGATGAGTAGAAGATATTTTGCAATTTCTTCATTCTCATTAATTAATGGGGCTTTTATTCTTATTCAAACATTTGATACTCATCTTCCACTTTATTCAATGGGCTTATTAATAGGTATCTGTGCTCTCCACGCTTTTATGGTGGGTGATGTTAGAAAAGAATTAGATACCGCATTAAAAGTTTCAAAAGATAATGAAAAGATTATGGATGAAGCTTTAGGCAGCGCAATTACTTTAGCCTACACCGATCCATTAACCCATATTAAAAACAAACACGCTTATGTCGAAATGGAAGAAAAGATAGATAAATTAATCGCTAAAGATGAGATTAAAGAATTTGGTGTTATCGTATTTGACCTTAATGGCTTAAAACAAGTAAATGACACATTAGGTCATGACGCTGGCGATAAATATATCTGCGACTCTGTTGGAGTTATTGAAAAATATTTTGGCGAAGAAAACTTATATCGTTTTGGTGGAGATGAATTTGTCGTTATTTTACAAAACGAAAACTATGAAAAGCGTAAATCGTTATTTGCATCTTTTAACCATCAAATCGATGAAGCAGTGGATTCTGATAAACCAATTATTTCCGCGGGAATGTCGATTTATCGTAGAGGACAAGATAATACGTATCGCGCAGTATTTAGTCGCGCTGATAAATTAATGTATTCTAGAAAAGAATATTTAAAAGAACATAATGTTTAGTTATTAAAACTAGATTGAGTATAATAATTTCAATGAAAATTTTAATAACCTCTCAAGTTTATTATCCGGAAAGATTTTCTGTTAACGAAGTAGCAGAAGGTTTATTACGCCTTGGACACGAAGTTGAAGTAATTACAGGAAAACCTAACTGTGGCTTTGATAAAAAGCTTGATGAATATAAAAACCTTAAAGAAGAAATGATTAATGGGGTTAAAGTTCACCGTGTTAATTTACACGCTCGAAAAAGAGGTAAATTATCAATTGTTCTTAATTATTTAAGTTTTCATCGAACTTCAAAAAGATTTGTAAGACATTTTAAAAAAGATTTTGATGTTGTTTTATCTTTCTCAATCTCTCCAGTTATTTCTATCGCGTGCGCTAATTTATACGCTAAAAAGCATAAAGTTCCTCATGTTCTTTTCTGCCAAGATTTATGGCCTGAATCTACTGTAGTTACTGGTGCTTTTAAGATGAATTCTCTCCCATATAAAATCTTATATAAATGGTCAAAAGCGTTATACGAAAAGACTGATAAGATAATTGTTTCATCCCCATCTTTCGTGGATTATTTTAAAAACGTTCTTCATGTCGAAAAACCATTTGTGTATATTAATCAACCAATTCTTAAATCAAATAGAACAGAAAAGCCGATTAAATATAAAAATAAATATAACATCGTATACGCGGGTAATATCGGTAAGATCCAACTTCTTGATGAACTTCTTGATGCGATGAAAATCTTAAAAGGTAAAGATATCATGCTCCATATCTCTGGTATGGGTAGTGAACTTGAACATATTAAACATAGAATTGAAGAAGAAAAACTTAGTGATGTAGTTACTTATCATGGGGCGCTTCCAATTGAAAAAGCTGAAGCTTATTTTTATAACGCTGACGCACTTGTTGTGTCTTTATCAAGCAAAGGCTCAGTTGGTAAAACTATTCCAAACAAAGTTAATCAATATATGTCTTACGGAAGACCAATATTAGGTGTTTTAACTGGAGATGGAAAAGATTTATTAAGTAAAGCTAATGGATCAATGTTTTCATCGGAAAATCCACAAGAAATCGCCTCAATTATAGAAAAAATCGTTTCCTTAGACGAAGAAACGAAATTAGAAATGGGTAATAACAATAAGAAATATTTTGATGAGAATTTAACTGCTACAAAGATATCTTATTTAATAGAAGAAGAATTAATAGAAGCAATAAAGTGAGTGAAAGATTCACCTTGGCTTCTTAATCCATAAAGTTCATACACTCTTAAGCGGGCGTTAATCGCACGCTTTTTTAATTCAACGAAATCTTGATGATCTAAAGATTCGATTGCTTTTTGAAGTCCTTTTTCACTATCATCTTCTAACCAAATCGCACTGTTATAGAAAATCTCTTGAGTCTTGGAATGTTTAGTAGACATTACAGGCGCGCCACTAGCAAAATATTCTAATAATTTAGATGGAACTGACTCTCTATCCATTCTCCAATCGTATGGACGAGGGTTAATATTCATTACCGCGTGTTGTTCAAGCATATATAAAGTGGATTTATCTAGTAAACCTAAGAATAAAATTCTTCGATCTTTATCACTTAAATCATAAATATATTTAGTAAGTTCCCCTGAACCAGCGATAACTAATTTATATTTAGAATTGGATTTATGGAAAGCATCAAGCATTCTTCTAACTCCAAAACGATCAGATAAAGCTCCTCCAAAGAAGAGATATTCTCCAATAGGAAGTTTTGGTGATTCTTCAATATCTTCCACAAGGCCTTCAGTAATAATTGAAGGTTTCTTTTTAATATTAATAACTCTATTTAAAGATTCAGTTAGAGAAATATAGCCATCAAAGTTATTAGTTAATCTTTTAATCGAAGCAATATAACTTGGTCTTGCTCCACTTATATTAGATGGGTTATCGGTAACAACACCAATAACTTTACAGCCATATTTTTTAACTATTTCTTTCGTAGCTTTAAGTAACGAATACCTTAAGGTATCAACAACTAAAACAAATGATTTATAACCTTGTTCGACAATCAGTCTTTCAAATGTGCCTAAAATTTCTTCGGTTTGTTTAGAAACCTTGAATGATTTCGAGGCTTTTATATAAGGATAATAATACTTAATTGTACCGTCATTACCATCACGTGAATCTAAATAATCATCATCAAACATTCCTTTAACAAAAGGACGTAAGGAAAGAACACTAACATTGTTATAAAACGAAAGTGCTTTAATGAGTTTATTGTAGAAGTTTTGGTTACTAGGATTTGGTTTAATGCGAGCACTTTTAGCGAATTCATTAAAGTCCGCATCGGCCATAGAGCTAGTTAGTACAACTATATTCATTCGTTTTCCTCAATTATTTTTAGGTTAACTTCAACCATTTTCTCAATTGTGTTTTCTTTTGCAGTTTTAATTGCCTCATCAAACATATCATGAGATAAAACATAGTTTATCGCATCAATGAAACTTTGAGAATTAATATTTTCGAGAACGAAACCATTAACCTTATTATGAATTAAATGAACACCTGAATTAACATTATTAAGGCATATAACTGGTAATCCTTGT
Organism: uncultured Caryophanales bacterium; assembly: GCA_946630435.1. GTDB lineage: Bacteria > Bacillota_I > Bacilli_A > RFN20 > CAG-826 > Fiminaster. The sequence goes on from CAMOYS010000004.1 coordinate 18,185, forward strand.
GAGAAAGCTTCATTAACAACATGGCCATAAATATCTTCCTTACTTGGGAAGACAAATGCCTTAGAAGCTTTATAGAGTTTAAAGAGATTTTCATGAGATAAGTACCCAAGAAGTCGGACATTTGGGATTTTTTTCTCATTTATAAGACTTTCTATTTGTTCTTTTTGTGGGCCCTCTCCAACGATAATTAATTCGTTTTCTTTATCTATTTCTGCCCACTTATTAACAAGTTCTAAGTAGTTCTTTCTTTCAATTAATTGGCCACATGAAACAAAAATGTTTTTAGCATTTAAGTTATATTCTTTTCTAACCTCAGCAATTTCTTCTACAGTTGGTTTATTGTTAAGGATTTCTTTTTCGTAGATAGTACTATATGGATAATTGAAGATTTTATCTTTATCCGCTCCATAATAGACTAGGTACTCATTTGATCTTTCATCTGGAGACATATAATATTTCGCACCAGAGATATATTTAGTTTTAATTCTTTTAACCCACTTAGGTTCATCTTGATGGATGATTCCACCATTAATGTATTGGACGAATTCAACATTGTGTTTTTTCATCCATTTAATAGCGCTCATCTCAGCAAAATTACGATAACCATTCATAATGATCAAGTCGTAGTGGTTTTTCTTAATATGTTTTTTAACGCCAGATGAAATAACATTTTCATCGCCTAAACTAATGTGTTTAATTGGAACAGTTTTAAAGTTGTATTTATGTTCACTATAAAATTCGTTATTTCTTCCACCTGTTTTCTCGCGTTCAAAAATAACAGTTAAGTCTAAGTATTTAGCGAGTTCGTTTAAGAGCTTAACTTTATATGGAGCAGGGTGATTAAACACAAATAGAACTTTTTTCATTGCTAAAATTATAACTTTGTTATCATTTATTTCAAAGATATAATAGTTGTAGGTATGCCAAATTGGGATTCATTTTTTAACGAAGTAAAACAAAAAGATTATTATCAATCTCTGATGTCTTTTTTAGATGAAGAGTATAAGACAAAAACTATTTTTCCACCTCGCGAAAATATGTTTAAAGCTTTTGAATTATGTGAACTTGATAATCTTAAAGTCGTTATTATTGGACAAGATCCATATCACGAAGTAAATCAGGCTATGGGTTTATCTTTTAGTGTTCCATCCACAACTGAAATTCCTCCAAGTCTAATTAATATTTATAAAGAAATATATCTTGAATTTGGTTGTAAGATGAAAAGGAATGGCGATCTTACTTATTTAGCTAAACAAGGGATCTTACTTTATAACGTTTATTTAAGTGTAGTAGCTAGTCACGCCTTATCCCATAAAAGAGTGGAATATGAAAAATTAGCCGTAGACTTAATGAAATTTTTAAATAATTTAGATCAACCTATCGTTTTTATGCTTTGGGGGAATTTTGCTAAACAATTCGCTAAATACATCACTAATCCTAATAAATTAGTCTTACAAAGTTCGCATCCATCGCCACTTAGCGCGAATAGAGGTGGATGGTTTAACACAAATCAATTCAAAAGATGCAATGAATACTTACTAGAGCATGGCGTAAAGCCTATTGATTGGAAAAATTAGTAAGACTATAATTATTCATGTCAACCGGAGCTTTCTATCAGAAGGCTGAGAAGAGTCTATAGTAGACCAAACGGAACCTGATCCAGGTAATGCTGGCGGAGGTAACAATTTTGCTCACCTCCTAGAGAGGAATTTTTTATGAAAAGAGACAATGATGAATCTTTGATTAAACACAGTACCGCGTATATTGGTTTAGGCGCTATTGTGTTAGCGATTTTATCGCTTTTACTACCTATCTTAACTGTTAAATATACCGATAGCACTTATAGTGATCTCTATTTATGGGATTTCTTTAGTAATGTTCAACCATTTAACTGGGCAATGTATGGCTACTTAGCTCTTTTAGTTAGTGGTGTTGTTTTATTAATGCTTGGCTCATTTGTTAAGAAAGAATGTGCTAGTGCAGCGGCAATGGTGCTTGCTATTGCGGTGGTATTTATTATTCTTCAAAGAGAATTTTATTCTTATAATCCGATTGAAACGATGAAATCAGTTAAGGTTTCATTTGGTGTACCAATCTCCGCATTATTTGTCACAATTGGACTTATTACTTCCTTATCTTCATTTAATAACGCCACTATTAAATCAATGTCAGAAGATGGTATTTTAATTGCTTTGGCGTTTGTCTTTAACTTAATTAAAGTTCAAATTGGTAGCACTGGTGGTTCATTTAACTTCCAAATGCTCCCATTATTCTTAATTGCGATTAGAAGAGGACCAATGCACGCCTTTGTTTCAGGTGGTATTATCTTTGGTCTAATTACTTGTTTAACTGATGGCTATGGCTTTGCTACTTATCCATTTGATTATCTTATTGGTTTTGGTAGCGTTATGGCTTTAGGTTTCTTTAGAAAACTCATTCTTAATGAAGATAGTTCCTTATATAACTTAAAGAGCATCTTATTTATTATTGTTGGTTGTGTTTTAGCTACTTTAATTAGACTTATTGGTTCTACAGCCTCCTCAATGATTATTTATGAATATGACTTTGCTGCCGCTTTAGCCTATAACGCAGCTTACATTCCATTAACTGGTGGGGTTGCGATGATAATCCTTATCTTCTTACTCGGTCCAATCAAAATGATCGAAGCAAGATTCCCAGCGGATGGAGAATCATTTTAATTAATAATTAAGTGAATTTGTGTTATAGTCCTTTTAAAGGAAATGTTTGCTTATGGAAGAAAAAGAATTAAAGAATGAAGAAGTAACGGAAGAAACTAAACCTGTTACAGAAGGAAATAACGAAGAAATAGAAGTTATTAATCAAAAAGAAGAAGAACCTGTTTTAGACGAAAAGGATGGACTTCCTATTGATTTTTTGAATGTTATTGAAGAATCTAGACAAGAGCTTTATCAAGCTTATAAAAAACAAAATGTTATTAAAATAATTGTTTCTTTACTTGGTATTGGTGTTTTAATTTTTGCCTTTATTGGGGTTCCAAATATTATTCAAGGTGAAGAATATAACACCTTAAGAATCTCTCTTATGGTTGTTATGGCGGCTATATCTTTACTTATTATGTTTACTTATTCATTTGTTGTCCGTCGTTCAATGAATAAAAAGTTAAGAACATATTTTGATACCTTATATGAAACTTTAAATAAATATCATTTTGATGGCGAATTTGAACTTCTTGAAGGTGGTGCTAAAAAGACACTTGAAAAGATTCAATTTGATGAAGCTTATTTATATAAAAATGTCATTCAAGTTAATTCCCGTAACGTCTGTGATGTTAAATATCATGGTCTTAACTTCTTAGTCGCTGATGCTGGCGCCAAAATCAATAACGGTAAATCCATGCAAACCATCTTTGTGGGTAAATTCTTTATCGCTCCTGCAAATTATAATGATGAACAAATTATTGTTTATTTAAAAGGTGATAAGAGATCAATTCCTCCAACCAATATTGATGATATTAAGCTTGTCTTTGATGATGAAAAGATGAGTGTTTATTCTAATAATGAAAACTGGAGCAAAGTTGTTAACGCTAAATTTAAACAAGCTTTATTCCAAATTAAACCAGATAACACCTTAATCGATGTTGCGGTCTCTATAAGAGATGGTAAAGTCTTTGTCTGCTTAGGTTATGATGATGATTTAATGATTATTCCACTTGAAAAACCATTTAACCCAACCCCAAACAAAGAATATAAGGAAGATTTATTAAAGACAGTAAAATTTATCGAACTACTTAATAAATAACTATAAATTTATTTTTCATTCGCTATACTTATAGCAAGGCTAATTCTTATTGTATTGAACTTATGACTACTACTAATAATAACTGGATTATAATCCAAGCATATAAACATAATGGTGAACTTCATCGTCAATGGAGCCATGGTTTTCTTGTTGAAGAAAATGATAATTATTATATGGTTGCTTCGGTTAGAAGTAGTGTTGTTGAATCTGATGGAAGAGTGTGGCACACTAGAGAACCAGCCCTTATGATTCTTTCTAAGAAAGAATGGTTTAATGTTATCGCTATGCTTAAGGAAGATGGAATCACTTATTATGTTAATGTTGCCTCTCCTACTATTAAGGATAAAGGTTTCCTAAAATATATTGATTACGATCTAGATGTTAAAAAATATCAAGATGGTAGCACTAGATTACTTGATGTTAGTGAATATAAAAAGCACGCTGAAGAATTAAATTATCCAAGTGATGTTAAAGATATTCTTACTAACGCAGTTGATAATATTTTAGTGATGATGGATAAGAAAAAATTCCCGTTTGTCGATAGTGAGATCTATCGTTTGTATCAGGAATTTTTAGATAAGACTAGATAGCTAGAAGCTTGAATAACTTATCAGCTTCATTATTTCCAGGGGCAATGCGCCTCTTTTTATTTTCGTAACTACAAGCGTCTCCAATAACATAAATATTGCCCTTACTTCTTAAGTTTTCGTCTACCTTAATGAAGTTACCATCATAGTCTAAATTAAATGGTGTATTTGTTGGGACATTTCCGTAATTAACTAGTATATAGTCCACTGGAATTATAATTTCTTCCTCTTTTTCACCTTCAGAAATTACTTTAGAAATGGTGACAGATTTGGCTAATCCATCTTTAAAATCAATCTCTTTAGGAACATAAGGAAGATGCACTTTTAAGTTATGTGAATTTTTAATAGTTTCTGGGTTTCCTCTAAATTCAAGGCGGCGGTGGATTAAATGAGTGTCATCACTAAGTTCACTAATAGCTTTAGCCCAGTCAAGGGCGCTATCGCCTCCACCAAAAATCGCGACGCTTTTATCTTTTAGGAAAGTGAAATCTTTAAGTGAATAAAGAATATTTTTAGCTTCCTCTTCATTATTAACTCCAAGTGGTCTTGGTTTTGAAAAACCTAAACCAACTGAAATAACCGCATATTTAGAATGAAATTCATTATCTTTTGTTTTTGTTATTACTTCATTATTAATTTCTTCAATAGAAAGAACGTTTTGATTTAATAAAACATGATCAAAATCAACTTTAGAAGAAACTAACGCAATATAATCTTTCGCTTTTATGCAATTAATTCCAGGAATATCTACAATATCTTTTTCAGGATAAAGATTAACTAATTGACCACCGACATGGTCGCTAGCTTCAAGTAAAAGATATGATTTATTCGCCTTTTCAAATAAGGAAGCAAGGTATAAACCAATAGGGCCTGCGCCGATAATAATAACATCTACATTTCTATTCATAATGAAAACATTATAAAAATAATTTTTTATTTTTGCTATAATAATCAACGCTATGGAAAAAGTAATTGTTACACATTCAGCAGAAGAAACAAAATTAATTGCTAAAAAACTCATTCACGAACTAAGCGTTGGTGATGTAGTTTTATTATCTGGCGACTTAGGTGCAGGTAAAACCACCTTTGTTGGAGGAGTTATGGAAGAACTTGGTTATAAAGACCATGTTATTTCTCCAACTTTTAATATATTAAAATGCTATTTCGAAGTTACTCCTCATATCTACCATATCGATGCTTACCGTCTTGAAGATCAAAACATTGATATTGGTTTAGAAGAATATATTGAAGGGGATGGAATTGCTTTTATTGAATGGCCAAAGTTTATTGAACCTTTAATTCCAAATAAACATTTAAATATCGTAATTACTAGAGTGGATGATAATACTCGTCAAATTGTTATTTCTTCTACTCATCCATCTTATGAAAGATTATTAAATTCTTTTGAGGCTAAATAAATGTATCAACTTTTATTAGATAGTTCTAACCGTCTTCTTTGTGTTGCTTTAGCTAAAGAAGGTGTTTTAGTGGATGATATCACTTATAACGCTTGGCAAAGACAATCCGAAGTTATGGTAGAAGAAATCCATAACATCATGAAAAGAAATAATATAAAAAAAGAAGATATTGATTCTATTGTTGTAGGTATTGGTCCTGGTTCATATACCGGCGTTAGAATTGCTTTAACAATCGCTAAAACAATGGGCTATGTTTTGAAAGCAAAAGTATACGCTGTTTCTTCTCTTGGACTATTTAAAATCCCTGAGAAGTCCACTATTTGTATAACTAACGCCCGTTCTAACCGTTCTTATTTCGCGGTGTATAATGACGATGAAGTTATTGAAAAAGATCAAATTTTAGAGAATGAACAAGTTCTTGAATATATTAAAAATCACCCAACCTATCTTGTTAGTGGCGAGACCGAACATTTAGGAATTGAATCCGCTAAATTTAATGTTGCTAACGCTTTATTAAGTGGACTTAACAATAAATATCTCGTGGAAAACATTTATAAACTCAATCCAGTTTATTTAAAGGATTTATATAATAATGACTGATTTAATTATTCGTAATGCTTCTATAAATGATGTTGATGAGATTTTAGAAATAGAATCCGAATCTTTTATCGACCCTTGGAAGAAAGAAAATCTTGAATCAGAATTTCAAACAAATCCTTTTGCAAGAATTTTAGTCGCTTCACTTAATAACAAAGTTATTGGATTTATCATTTATTACATTACCTTTAATTCTTCCACAATCGCACAGATTGCAGTTAAGAAAGAATATCGTAAACAAGGCGTTGGAGAAGCTTTGATGAATGAAATGATTAATGTAATCATCTCTTCCAATAAACTTCTTAAAGATGAAAAAGAAATCGAAGAAAACTTTATTGAGACTATGACTTTAGAAGTTAGAGAATCCAACACTAAAGCAATTAACTTATATAAAAAACTTGGTTTTAAAGAACTTAGAAAGAAACCAGGATACTATAAAGACGGGGAGACCGCCTTATACTTAGGAAGGTGGTTTTAATTATGGCTACTATATTAGGACTTGAATCTAGTTGTGACGAAACTTCAATCGCTATTACACGCGATGGTAAATTACTTAGTAATGTTGTTGCTACTCAAATTAAGATGCATCAACAATTTGGTGGAGTAATGCCAGAAGTTGCTTCAAGATTACACGCTGAAAATATCTTATTTGTTTTAGATGAAGCACTTAGAGAAGCTAATGTTACTTTAGAAGAAATTGACGCTTTTGCTTTTACCCGTGGTCCAGGTTTAATTGGTGCCCTTCATGTTGGTATGCAAATGGCCAAAACACTGGCGATGTTATATGAAAAACCATTAATACCAGTCCATCATTTAGCAGGTCATATCTATGCGAATGAGTATGTAAAAGAACTTAAATTCCCACTTCTATCTATCGTTGTGAGTGGGGGCAACACTGAATTCGTTTATATGAAAAACACCATGGAATTTGAAATCATTGGGGAAACTAAAGATGATGCGATTGGTGAATGCTTTGATAAGGTAGCAAGAACTCTTGGTTTACCTTATCCAGGTGGAATTCCAATTGATAAATTATCCAAAGAAGGTAAACACACTTATAAATTACCTACTCCGCTTCATGATGATAGTCTTAATTTCTCTTATTCTGGACTTAAGACTGCCGTTATTAATCTCGTTAATAATGAAAAAGCGAGAGGAAACGAAATAAATGTTCCAGATTTATGTAAGTCATTTCAAGATACCGCGATTGGTATGGTAATGGATAGACTTGATAAAGCTATTGAAAGATATGATATTAAACAAGTCGTTTTAGCGGGTGGGGTCTCTGCTAACTCTTATTTAAGAGAAAGAATGCATGAAAGACTTGATAATTCTCCAATTGATTTAATCGTTCCACCTATTTGGTGCACAACCGATAATGCAGCGATGATTGCAAAATTAGGGGAACACTTATATGAAATGAAGGTCTTCGCACCTTTAACTATCTCTAGTGATCCAAACTGGAGAATCGATAAATATAAAGAATATTAATGAAAGTTCATTAAAAGACACATATAATATTGAATACTATAAAAGAGGTAACGCAAATGGAAACATATGAAGTATTAGTAAGAGACATATACACTGTCATTTCCGAATCAATGATGGAAGATGAACATGAATGTTGCTGTGGACATCATAAACATGAAGAAGATCATGAATGCTGTCACAATCACCATGAAGAAGGTGAAGAACATGAATGCTCACATCATGAAGAAGAGGAAGATTATTTAAAGATTCTAAAAGAATCAAATCTCGTCTTATCTGGCTGGGTTAGAACTAATAGAGATAATGGTTCCATTGGTTTTATCGCTTTAAACGATGGCTCTTGCTTCAATAATATCCAACTTGTTTATTCAAGTGATAAAACAAAAGGATATGAAGAATTAAGCCACATTATTACAGGTGCTGCTATTGAAGTTACCGGTAGATTAGTGCTTACTCCAGAAGGCAAACAGCCATTTGAAATTCATGTTGAAGAATGGGAACTTTTAGGTCAAGTTGATCAAGACTATCCACTTCAAAAGAAACGCCATTCGCTTGAGTTCCTACGTGATATTGCTCACTTAAGACCAAGAGCGAACATGTTTAACGCTGTTTTTAGAGTGAGAAACTCTTTATCAATGGCAATTCACTCTTTCTTTCAACAAAATGGCTTTATGTATGTTCACACTCCAATCTTAACTGCTAACGATGCAGAAGGTGCGGGTGAAACATTTAATGTTGTTACAAAAGATAAAGATCCAAATGCTTTCTTTGGTAAACCAGTAAGCTTATCAGTTTCTGGCCAACTTCATGTTGAATCATTCGCTTTAGCCTTTAGAAATGTATATACATTTGGTCCAACCTTCCGCGCGGAACATTCTAATACTGTTAGACATGCTTCTGAATTCTGGATGGTTGAACCAGAAATGGCATTCTGTGACTTAGAAGGTGATATGGATTGCATCGAACAATGCATTAAATATTGCATTAACTATGCTTTAGATGATTGCAAAGATGAATTAGCCTTCTTCAATCAATGGGTTGATAACACTTTACTTGATAGATTAATCGCGGTTAGAGATAGTGACTTCAAACGTATGACTTATACTGATGCGATTGAAGAACTTAAATACGCGAAAGAACACGGACATAAATTTGATAACGAAAATATCTTCTGGGGTATGGATTTACAATCTGAACACGAAAGATATTTATCGGAAGTTGTTGTTAAAGGTCCAGTCTTCATTACTGACTATCCAAAAGAACAAAAAGCTTTCTATATGAGACTTAATGATGATGGTAAGACTGTTGCCGCATGCGACTTACTCGTTCCATATGTTGGTGAACTCGTTGGTGGTTCTCAAAGAGAAGAACGTTACGACTTACTTAAAAAGAAAATGGAAGAATGCGGTAACCTCAAAGGTCTTGAATGGTACCTTGATTTAAGAAAATATGGTGGTTGTAAACACTCCGGTTTCGGTATTGGTTTTGACCGCTTACTTATGTATTGCACTGGTATGAGTAACATCCGCGATGTCCAACCATATCCAAGAACATCTGATCCAATCAAATATTAATAACGTTTATGGCACAAGAAGTAGATTTAACTAAGGAAAAAGTTTCTGGTAAAGAAATCAAAGAACAAAGAAAAACCAATAGGTTCTTCGGTCTTTTCCTTATAATCGATATTCTCCTATTGGCTTTTATTGTTATTGAAATTGTTACTTTAGTTACTAAATAAACTATTCATTTTCCGGGTTTTCCGGATTAGCTTCCTGAGCGGGAGCATCATTTGGATTATAATCATCAAGGGTCTTGTTAAAGACTCTTTTTGATAATTTGTATAATTTCCAATCACGAGCGATGTAGGCTTGGACATCCACTAAAAACCATGTTGCACCAACAATGATTCCTGGAACAAAGAAATATGAACCCCAAGCATCAGCGCTGAAGTGTGGCTCAGAAATAACTTCTGGCCAGCGAATGACAATCCACATTCCAAAGAATTCACCTTTAGCGCCATCCCAGTCGAAGTGGTGGAAGATAGTTCCAAATTGGTCCATACCGAATGGATTTTTACCCCAAGCGTTATTTGTAATGCAGAAAATAAGAAGAATTAAACACGAACCAAGCATTATTAAGAATGGAATCCAAGCTTCTTTAAAGAATAATCTTTGATTCTTCTTAACGCCAAACCAAAATAATTTCCTTTCAGAAGTGATTACTCCAGTTACTACGACATCATGAACTAAACCATCAGCTTGTTTACCTTGCTCTTTCATAATATGACGAACTAAGGCACCAATTGCTCCTACAATAATAATGAATAACACTAAAATAAGGAGAGCGTAGATGATTAATCTTCTAGCGTCTTCTGGCATGACTTTATCATATATGATAAATAAATTATTCATCGTCATCCTCCTCGCTAGAAACTGTTATATCATCAAAATCATTCTCATTAAATTTAGGCATTGAATGAGATTCTTTTGGACTTTCATTAGACATATCTGGTCTTTTTGATTTAATTCCTAAAGCTTTCATTAAAGCATCATCAAAAGACATATCCTTTGGCTCAGGTGCTTCTTCAGTAACCTCTTCAGTAGGAACTTCATTTTGTGGTTCCGCGATTTGTTTTGGAGCTTGTTGTTCAATTCCAAAAGGTGCTTGTTGATCTAATTGAGGTCTTTGCATGCTTTGGTTTTGTGGGTTTGGGAAGCCGTTTTGAGGAACTCCTCCATTAAAAACATAGATATTTTGTTGTGGTTGTGGGGCTGGCTCAGGTTTTTCTTCAAGTTTATCTCTTTGTTTTTGAAGAAGAATTTTCTTAGCTTCAACATCTGGAGCAAGATCTCCCCCAACAGTTCCGCCTGAGAAAAACACTATAGTGTTTCTAATAGCTTGGAATAAGAAAATCCCAACACAATAGATAAAATAGAACACTAAAACTGCCGCTATCGCAGGAGATAGCACAATATAAAGCGCTCCATAACCTAATGTTTTGAGAAATAGTTTCATAAGTATAAATATTTTATTCTTTGTTATCTTTCTTCTTCAAGAAGGAATAACTTAAATTTGTTAAGGAAACTAGTAGTGGGAAAGAACCTAGTAATAAAAAGCCACTATTAGGAGCTAATTTAGAGCCAAATAGTACATATAAAATAATGGTTATCACAAAATATAGACCATATAAAATTAGTAAAAGAATATCCTTTTGAACAATAGCTAAAACTACAACATAACTAATTACAAATAACGATAAGAACATAAAGAAATATGCTGTGGTTAGATCTAAAAAATATAGTCCAAATAAGGATGCACTTGAAACAAATGCAATGACTGGAATTATGTAATTTTGGCCTTCTTCTTTTAACGTTATTCCAAACTTAGTAGCCTCCGCCTGAATAACAAAATATGCAAGCGACATTTCAATAAAACCCGCAAGAAGTACCGCGGATGGGAAAATTATGGCAATTATTGGAGAGTCAATTAAGCCTAGAGCGGTTTTAAAAGTATTAACGATATCAATCTCTAGAACATAGTTAATAAAAAGGATGGAAAGCATGACAAATCCAGCTTGGACTAGTGAAGCTAGAACTACACTATAAAAAGGTTTAAAGTTATGCTTCAAAATGAAGCCAAAAATGAATCCAGTTAAGATTGATGGGATTGTATAAAAAATAGTGGTTTCAATATTCCATAATGTAGTAACAATGGATAAGCCAATCGCAACCACCGCGTATATTGGATAATATTTATCTTTACAAACTATTTCCGTAAGCGCGCTTACAAGTGGTAAAAAGATAATTAAAAATAAAGAAGCGATAACAGAAAAACCAGCAACTAAAGAAACTATGACATTGATAATAGCCATGATGGCCATAAATGTCATATTTTCAATTAAGGTTTCTTTCTTATTAAAAAACTTCATATCTACAAAAATTTTATGTGATTTAGATTAAAAAATAAATAAAGAAAGAGCTAGATAAATAACAATAAAAATCACTAAATAATGAAAAATTTTTAATATATACATCTGTATCAAAGATACAAAAGTTTATTAAGATAATTTTTTTGCGCTTTTTTTGTAAATAATTCCCTACTTAGATGATGAGGGCACAATTATGGAGATTTTCAATTTTAAAGTCCAAAGCCAAGCACTGATTATAGGATTTCTTTCGCTTTTTTCTTTCAGTTGCTCGGCTCATACCATACCTTTCTATAACTCATCCTACCCTAACCAAAGCACAACCATAAGTGCCCTCATTAATCATGACTATAATGAAATAAATCATTTAAAAATATTCTGGTCACAGATCTTTTTAGTGGAATCATCTAACTATTATGTATACCTTTATTCCTTATCTTGTTCACACTGTGCTGAACTGAAAAATCCTATCATCGAATACGCACTTAGTGGAGTTACTACTATTTATTTTGTTCAAGAATCATCTTCGGTAGTTATTGACGAAAAGAAAGCAATGAATATAAATGTCACTAATATTGAGGATTTAGGAATAAGAGGATTTCCAACTTTATTATTAATCGAAAACAAGACTTTAATAAACCAATATGCTGGGGTTACTCCAATTAAAAATGCACTCCATATTTAAATAAGCAAAATAAGTTTTATTGTTCTTTATTAAGCGTCTACCTTATGGTATTATTACCTATAGGTAAATTTTGCATATGGATTATAAAACTCTACTTAATGATAACCAATATGAAGCAGTCTCAACAGATGCTCAATTTGCTCGTATCGTTGCAGGAGCAGGTTCTGGTAAGACTAGAGTTTTAACATATCGTATTTCTTATTTAATTAGTGAACGTAATGTGAAGCCATCCTCAATTGTTGCTATTGCTTTTACTAATAAAGTTGCTGCTGAAATGAAAGATAGAGCGTTATCTCTACTACACGGACAAGGTAACGGCGTTAGAGTGTCTACCTTCCATAGTTTCTGCGCTAAATTTTTAAGAAGAGAAATTGATGTTATTAATTTCCCAACAAACTTCACCATTTTAGATGATGATGACACTGATACATTAATTAAAAATATCGCGGTTAAGCATGGCTATAAAAAGAACGATGACATAGTCAAAAGCACCATGAGCTATATTTCTTATAACAAATGTGCTGGAAGATATCCTGAAGATATTAGTGTTCCTCATTATGCTAGTGAAGCCGCTAAAGAAATCTATGCTATGTTTGAAGAATATGAAATTGAAAAATCTCGCATGTATTCTTTAGACTTCGATGATTTATTACTTAAAACCGTTTATATCTTAGAAAATTATCCTGATATTAGAATGAAAACCCAACAAGGTATTTCTAACTTACTAATTGATGAGTTCCAGGATACTAACGATGTTCAATATAAATTAGTGAAATTATTAATGTCGCCTCTCACCAATTTATTTGTCGTTGGAGACCCAGATCAAACTATCTATACCTGGAGAGGGGCAAACCAAAATATCATCCTTAATTTTAACCGTGATTTCCCAGGTGCAAAAACCATTATCTTAAATGAAAATTATCGTTCCACAAAAACAATTTTAGACTCTGCCAATAAACTCATTTCTAACAATAAGAAGCGAGTTCCTAAGGATTTATTCACTAATAACGCTACTGGAGACGCTATTGTAGCCAAGATGTTTAATAGCCGTGATGAAGAAGCTAAATTTGTTATTGATGAGATTGAAAGAATTAAAAGGGCTAACCCTCTTTTATCTTATAAAGATTTCGCTATTTTATATCGTGCAGCTTATTTAACAATGCCTTTTGAATCTCAACTTATGAGAAGAGGTATTCCTTATCAAATCTATGGTGGTGTGAAGTTCTTCCAAAGAAAAGAAATTAAAGACGTTTTAGCCTATTTCCGTTTAATTTATAACACTAAAGATGATCTTTCTTTTGAAAGAATTGTTAATGTTCCAAGAAGAGGAATTGGTAAAGATGGTTTAGATAAACTCAAAATGGAAAAAGAAATGAGAGGATTATCTTATCTAGAACTTATCGAACATATGGATAAAGATAATATTCCTGTTAAACCTACTGTTAAAATTTCCCTTAAATACTTACTCGAAAATATTGAAAAAGCCCGCAAGAGACTAGCTGAAAACCTCGAAGCCTACCCTCAAATCCTTCAAGATTTCATCACTGATATTGGCTACTTTAATTATCTTCAAAATGATGATGAAGCGGATGATAGACTTGCTAACGTTAAGACTTTATTCGATAACATTTTAGATTTCTTAAAGAAAAATCCAGAATCTAACTTTGAAGAATATTTAGAAAATGCTGCTTTACAATCTTCACAAGATGAAATTAATGATGGTGATTCCGTATTACTTATGACCGTTCACGTCGCTAAAGGACTTGAATTCCCATATGTCTTTGTTGTCTCTTTAAATGATGGTGTTTTCCCATCTCATCGAACTGTAGATGAATCCGAAGATGGTATGGAAGAAGAAAGACGACTTTGTTATGTTGCCTTTACTAGAGCAAAAAAGAAATTATTTGTTACTTGTAACACTGGCTATAGCTTTGTTTTAGAAAAAGAAACCACTCCATCTACTTTTATGAAAGAAAGTGGACTTGAAATTAAATCTGGTTATCAAAGTAATAACTATTTCTCTAATCTCAACAATAGACGTAGATTATCTGACTTTAATAATTCTGGCTATTATAGCGATAATTCCTATTCTAGTAGTGGTTTTTATAGCGATGTTCCAAATAATAGAACGCAAAATACTCCAACTTTCCAAGATGAAGAGCCTACCACAAATAACGTAACTTCCTGGGCAGTTGGCGATAAAGTAAATCACCAAAAATTTGGTGAAGGTGTGGTTATTGCGGTAATTAGTGATACAATGATTCGTGTCAACTTTAATGAAGTTGGAGAAAAAACAATGCTATCCACCCATAAGATGCTTAGCAAGATAGAGGCTTAAAAGATATGGATCCAAAAGCAAGAATTGAAGAAATAACAAAGTTATTAGAACAATATAACTATGAATATTATGTTCTTGATAACCCATCTGTCCCAGATAGTGAATATGATCGTTTAATGAACGAACTAATTTCAATTGAAAAAGCCCATCCAGAACTTATCACTCCAACATCTCCAACTCAAAGAGTAGGGGGAACTGTTTTAACTGCCTTTAAGAAAATTACTCACAAACGTTTAATGCTTTCTTTAGCGAACGCTTTTGATGAAAAAGATTTAAGAGATTTTGACCAAAAAGTTCGCGAAGTATTACACGTTGATAAAGTTGAATATATGTGTGAAATGAAAATCGATGGACTCGCTATGTCTATTGATTATATTAATGGTCGATTAAATTACGCGGCGACTAGAGGCGATGGTAATGAAGGTGAAGACGTTACTAATAACGTTTTAACTATTAAATCCAT
Source organism: uncultured Caryophanales bacterium (assembly GCA_946630435.1). Taxonomy (GTDB): domain Bacteria; phylum Bacillota_I; class Bacilli_A; order RFN20; family CAG-826; genus Fiminaster. Next base: position 33,466 of record CAMOYS010000004.1, read on the forward strand.
CCCAACAATCACGAAAGAAAACCATGATTTTGAAGTTCGTGGTGAAGTCTATATGCCTAAAAAAGTTTTAGAAGAACTTAATAAGGAAAGAGAAGAAAGAGGGGAACCTTTGCTCGCTAATGCTCGAAATGCTGCGGCAGGATCAATCCGTCAACTTGACTCTTCAATTGCTTCTTCTCGTAAACTTAATGCCTTCTGGTATTATCTAGTTAACGCAGATGAACTTGGCTTTACTAGACATAGTGATGCGCTTGATTACATCCATAAATTAGGCTTTAGAACAAATAAAGAAAGACGCATTTGTAACGGTATTGAAGAAGTTCTTAAATATATCGAAGAATATACCGAAAAACGTCCATCATTAGATTACGACATTGATGGTATTGTTATTAAAGTTAACGATATCACTAAATATAAAGTTCTTGGTTACACTGCTAAAACTCCTAAGTGGGCAATTGCCTATAAATTCCCACCTGAAGAAGTAATAACAAAATTAGAAGATATTATCTTTACCGTTGGAAGAACTGGTAAAATTACTCCTAACGCTGTTATTAAACCAACCCGTGTCGCTGGTTCAACTGTACAAAGAGCTACTCTCCATAATGAAGATTTTATCAAAGATAAAGGCTTATTAATTGGAGACTATATTATCTTAAGAAAAGCTGGAGATGTTATTCCAGAAGTAGTTAGAGCTCTTCCAGAAAGAAGAACAGGAGCAGAACTACCATTTGTGATGATTGATAAATGTCCTGTTTGTGGAGAACCTTTAATTAGAAAAGACGCGATGCACTTCTGTATTAACCCACATTGTCCTGCTAAAAAGATTGAAGGAATGATTCATTTCTCATCTCGTGATGCAATGGATATTGAAGGAATGGGTGAAAAAGTTGTCGAGGAATTCTTTAACGAAGGATTTATTAAATCCATCCCAGATATTTATGATCTTGCTCAGTATAGAGATAACATCATTGCAATCGAAGGTTGGAAAGATAAATCAATCGATAACTTATTAACCGCGATTGCTAAATCAAAACTTAATTCCTTAGAAAAATTACTCTTTGGTTTAGGAATTAAAGAAGTCGGGGAGAAGATGGCTAAAACTTTAGCGAAACGCTACCTTGAACTTGATAAATTCTTTGAATTAAGCGTTGAAGATTTACTTGAAATACCTGATGTTGGACCTGTTGTGGCCCAATCAATTTATGATTATTTCCATGATGAAAATAACCGCGAATTAATTGAAAAACTCCGCACAAGTGGCCTCAATTTCAAATATTTAGGTGTTATTAACACCGATACTTCTTCCTTCTTTAATGGTAAAACTGTTGTCTTAACTGGTACCCTTTCTCATTATGGAAGAAAAGAAGCTACAAACATCTTAGAAGATAAAGGAGCAAAGGTTTCGGGCTCTGTATCATCTAAGACTGATATTGTTATCTATGGAAGTGAAGCAGGATCAAAACTTGATAAAGCTCACGCTCTTGGTATTATGACCATGGATGAAGATGAATTTATTAATAAATTACAGAATAAATAGGCGAGGAAAAAAGATGAAAGAATACAACATTGAAGTATTAAAAGACGCCGCTAACCGTTTGCTTTTTGATATGTCAGATGAAGAGTATCAAACTTTACTCGAAGAATTTGATATTATCACTAAACAAATGAGACTTATCGGTGAAGATAATACCTTAGACAATCTTGAACCAATGACCTTCCCATTTGAATGTACTACAACATTCTTAAGAGAAGATATTCCTGGAACTCCATTAGTTAGAGAAGAAGCGATTAAAAACGCTGGTAATAAGACCGGTGGACAAATCAAACTTCCAAAGGTGGTGCTTTAATTATGAAAAACTATCGTAATCTCACCATCAAAGAGCTCCATGAATTATTAGTTAAAAAAGAAGTTACTCCTCTTGAATTAACTAAAGAAGCGTTAGAATTAGCTAAAAAAGACACAAATAACGCTATTGAATATCTTATGGAGAAGGAAGCTCTTGAAATTGCTTCAAACTTAAAAGAACCTGAAGTTAATAATCCACTTTGGGGTATTCCATTTATTATCAAAGATAATATGTCCACGAAAGATGTTCCTACTACCGCTAGTAGCAATATCTTAAATGGCTATGTTCCATTATTTGATGCAACTGTTGTAACTAAACTAAAAGAAGCTCATGCAGTACCAATTTGTAAAGCAACATTAGATGAACTTGCTATGGGTGGAACTGGTACAACAGGTCATTTAGGAACAACTTATAATCCATATGATAGAAGCCACAAACATTTAGTCGGTGGATCTTCATGTGGCTCTGCTGCCTTAGTCGCAGATGGCGTTGCTCCTTTAGCGTTAGCCTCTGATACTGGTGACTCCACTCGTAAGCCTGCTTCCTATGCTGGTTTAGTTGGTTTTAAACCTACTTGGTCTAGAATATCCCGTTTTGGTTTATTCCCATTCGCTCCAAGTTTAGATACAATTGGTTTCTTTACTCGTTCCGTTTTAGATAGTGCTTATACTCTTAATGTTTTAGCAGGACGTGACTTAAATGACTCTACAAGTTCTACTAAAGAAGTTGAAGATTATACTCGTTTACTTAATGAGCCAATCAAAGGTAAAAAGATTGCTATTATTAAAGAAATTAATGAAGCTACAAGCGATAAAACTTTATTAGATTTATTCGCTAAAACAGTTAAAGAATTAGAGAATAAAGGCGCAGAAGTCCACTATGTTAGTGTTTCTCGCCATCTTTTAGAAACTTTATTCCCAACCTATTTTGTTATCTCTTGCGCGGAAGCTACATCTAATAACGCTAACCTTGATGGAGTTAAATTTGGCCCAGCTTATGATGGCGCTACTTATCAAGAAGTTATGACTAAAGCGAGAACAAAAGGTTTCTCTGAACTTATTAAAAGAAGATTCGTTATTGGTAGTTACGCTTTAATGAGAGAAAACCAAAATGAATTATTCTTAAGAGCCCAAAAGAATAGACGTCGTATTGTGGAAGAGATTAATAAGATTTTAGAAGAATATGACTTAATCTATACAATCGCTGCACCTTCAGTTGCCCCAACATTTGATAATGCTAGCGATAAACTTAGTGATGAATACTTAATCGCAGATAATCATTTGGTTATCGGTAACTTCACTGGTTTACCATCAATTACTATTCCAGTTGGTTTTGAAAACGATTTACCACTTGGAGTTAATATTATGGGTAAAGCTTTCCATGAAGCGGAAGTACTTCAACTCGCTAATAAGATAGAAGAAATAACTGGACTATATGGTCTAGTAGCAAAGGAGGGCAAATAAGATGGAATTTGAGCCAGTCATTGGATTAGAAATCCACGTTGAACTTAAAACTAAATCGAAAATGTTCTCTAATGGACCTGTTCTTTTTGGGGCAGAGCCAAATACCTTAGTGGTTCCTCTTGATATGGGTTTCCCAGGAACTATGCCAATTGTTAATAAAGAAGCGGTTATCTATGCGATTAGAGTGAGTAACGCGCTTCATATGAAGATTGATCATGAATTACATTTTGATCGTAAAAATTATTTCTATAGTGATCTTCCAAAGGGTTATCAAATCACCCAAAACCTCCGTCCAATTGGTTCGGATGGTTATTTAGAGATTGAAGTTGATGGCAAAACTAAACGCATCAATATCGAACGTTTACATATGGAAGAAGATACTTGTAAACAACTTCACTTTAATACCTTTACTTTACTTGACTATAACCGTGCGGGTACTCCACTTGTCGAAATCGTTTCTCGTCCAGACATTAGAAGTGGCGAAGAAGCGATGAAATATGTCGAAAAGATCCGTTCAATTGTGGTTTTCAGTGAAGTAAGTGATGGTAAGATGGAAGAAGGTTCCCTTAGATGTGACGTTAACATTTCTCTAAGAGAAAAAGGAACTGAACCTTTCGGCACTAAAGTTGAAATTAAGAATATTAACTCCATTTCTCATATCCAAAGAGCAGTGGACTTTGAAATTGCTAGACAATCTAAGATTCTTAATGAAGGTGGCACCATCGCTCAAGAAACCCGCCGCTATGACGATGCTAAAAGAGAAACAATTCTTATGCGTGTTAAAACTGATGCGGTGGACTATAAATATTTCCCAGAACCAAATATCACTCCAATTGCTTTAAGTGATGAATTTGTGGAGGATGCTATTAAGAATTGTCCAGAACTCGCTGATTCTAAAAAAGTTCGTTATATGAATGAATATGGACTTAATGAATACGATGCATCTCAACTTTTAATCGATAAAGATTTAAGCAATTATTACGATGAATTAACTAAGTATTCCAAGCAATATAAACTCCTTGCTAACTGGGTTAATGTTGATATTAATGGTTACTTAAATAAGAACAATATTACTGTGCTTAATTTCTCATTAAAACCACAGGAACTCGCCTCTTTAGTGGAAATGGTCGCTAAAAACACCATCTCATCTAACCAAGCTAAAGAGATATTTAATAAGATGATTTCCGATAATTTAACTGCCTTAGAAGCTAAGAAAGCTCTAGGCATCAGTGAACAAATATCGGATAATGAATTTATCATTAAAGTTATTAATGAAGTTCTCGATGAATTCCCAAATTCCATCGTTGACTATAAAGAAGGTAAAGGTCGTGCTTTAGGCTTTATGATTGGACAAGTCATGAAGAAAACCCAAGGTAAAGTAAATCCAAAACTTACTAACGACTTATTACTTGAAGAATTAAAGAAGAGGTAAAAAACATGAAGAAAACCATTTTAGTTACTGGAGGCCTTGGCTATATTGGCTCTCACACTGTTATCGAGCTTATCGAAAATGGCTACGAAGTAGTTATTGTTGATAGTTTAGTTAACTCTAAACTCGAAGTCTTAAATAGACTCGAAACAATTACGGGAGTTAGACCAACATTCTATGAATATGATGTCCGTAATGAAGAAGGAATGGAAAAGATTTTCTCTAACCATGATATCTTCGCGGTCATTCACTTTGCGGGTTTAAAATCTGTTGGAGAATCAGTTCAAAAACCACAACTATATTATGATAACAACATCGGTTCCACTGAAGTCTTACTTAAAAAGATGAAAGAACATGGTGTTCATAATATCGTTTTCTCTTCATCTGCAACAGTCTATGGACAACCAGAAAGAATGCCACTTTATGAGACTGATCCAATCGGTAATGTCACTAACCCATATGCCGAAACAAAAGTCAAAATAGAGGAGATGTTAGAGGAAATTTCGAAAAATGACCCAGAATTTAACCCTGTCATTCTTCGTTACTTTAACCCAATTGGCGCCCATAAATCTGGCTTAATTGG
>CAMOYS010000005.1 GCA_946630435.1 uncultured Caryophanales bacterium
CAGAAGTCTACGAACAATTTGTTAAGACAATTAAAAACATGGAACTCCACTATCGCGATATGCAAGATATGGAATTCACTGTTGAAGAAGGAAAACTTTACTTCTTACAAACAAGAAGTGGTAAACGTACTCCTGCCGCAGCCTTAAAGATGGCTTGTGACATGGTTGACGAAGGTTTAATCACTACTGATGAAGCTGTTTTAAGAATTGATCCAGTTTCATTCGATAAACTCTTATTACCAAACTTCGATAAAGATGACTTAGCTGCTGCTAAAGACAGATTAATTGCTAAAGGCAACCCAGCTGGCCCAGGTGCTGGTACTGGTAAATTAGCCTTCACTGCTGAAGAAGCAGAAGCAAGACACAATGCTGGTGAAAAAGTTGTCTTAGTCCGTGCTGAAACATCTCCAGAAGACTTAATCGGTATGATCGCTTCTGAAGGTATTCTCACAATGCGTGGTGGTATGACTTCTCACGCTGCTGTTGTTGCTCGTGGTATGGGTAAATGCTGTGTCACTGGTTGTGCCGCTGCTCAAATCAATGAAGAAGCAAGAACAGTTACCATTAATGGTAAAGTCTATGGACCAGACGATGTCTTCTCTATCGATGGTTCTACTGGTAACATCTATGTTGGTGATATTAAGAAAGTTTCACCAGACCTCTCCAGTGGTGACTTCGGTCGCTTAATGGGTTGGGTTGATGCTGCTAGAAGATTACAAGTCCGCGCTAACGCTGACCAACCAAGAGATGCTCACCAAGCTAAATTATTTGGTGCCCAAGGTATTGGCTTATGCCGTACTGAACATATGTTCTTCGATAAGGATAAAATCTTCCACTTCCGTAAGATGATCCTTGCTGATAACGTTGAAGATAGAAAAGCTGCTTTAGCAGAAATCGAACCATTACAACAAAAAGACTTCGAAGGTCTCTTTGAAGAAATGGGCGAACTCAACGTTAACGTTCGTTTATTAGATCCACCTCTCCACGAATTCTTACCACAAGAAGAAGACAAGATTGCTGAATTAAGTGCAGCAACTGGTCATAGTGTTGAAGCCATCCATAAACGTATCAATGAATTACACGAATTCAACCCAATGATGGGTCACCGTGGTTGCCGTTTAGACGTTTCTTATCCAGAAATCGCTGAAATGCAAACCCGCGCTATTATTAAAGCTGCTATCGCAGTTAGCAAGAAACATGGCTATCATATCGAACCAGAAATCATGATTCCATTAACCTTAGATGTTAAGGAACTCAAGTTCGTTAAAGCTATCGTTGTTAAGACTGCTGACGAAGTCATTAAAGCCGCTGGTGTTAACATGAAATACCATGTCGGTACAATGATCGAAATCCCAAGAGCTGCTTTACTCTCTGATGAAATCGCTGAAGAAGCAGAATTCTTCTCCTTCGGTACTAACGACTTAACACAAATGACATTCGGCTTCAGCCGTGATGATGCTTCCAAGTTCTTACCAGATTATTATGCTAATAAGATTCTTGAAGAAGATCCATTCAAGACACTTGACCAACACGGTGTTGGTAAATTAATTAAGATGTCAGCTGAACTCGGTCGTAAGACAAGACCAGATTTACACTTAGGTGTTTGTGGTGAAACTGGTGGTGAACCAAACTCCATCCAATTCTACCATGATGTCGGCTTAGACTATGTCTCCTGCTCACCATTCCGTGTTCCAGTTGCTCGTTTAGCCGCTGCTCAAGCTGCGATTAGATCCAAAGCTAAAAAATAGTTTGTAACTAACTATTGGGCGTCTCCATGTGAGGCGCCTTTCTTTTTGAAAATAAAAACTCGACCATGAGACAATTTTTCCCAAACGATCGAGTTCCTATATATTTTTTTAAAATTATAAATTGCCTAACCCAAAATTAAGAACAGTTTTAAGGCTATTAGTCATTGCAGCAACACCTGCGGCTGCTGATGGGCCATAACCTATTACTTGTTTTAATGATGGAAGAGTGGCGCTAATAACAGATGGAAGGCCAGCAAGCATTCCCTTTGCTTTTGGTGGAACTTCTCCCATTCTTTGAACGACAACTTTAAGAGTTTTTTCCATCTCTTCGAAGGCACTCATGTTACAAGACTTCTCCAATTCTTCAATATCTTTGATTGCTTTAGTGTATAAGTCAACCAAAGGCATCGTTTCGATTGAAACTTCTTCTTGAACTGGACCAACATCATCAAATAAACCCATATTAAATCCTCCTTATATTAATGTGTTTATAATTCGAAATTATTTCTATATTCAACACCATTAATAACAACACAACGGTCTTTGTTGTTGCCATCATTTCCGTAATTAATGCCTGAACCAATATTTCCATTTACACTTGAAACAATTCCTCCAATAACCGCGTTAGACATATTTGCGCCACAATTACGGCCATTATAGGTGTTTCCAGACCCGACGTCAGTAATAACAACGTTAGAAACATTGACGTTAGAACCCAAACCGCACGAGGTCCTTGACACGCCACTTTTTGAAAATGCATTCAAATTCAATACGCCGTCTTTTCCTATAATGTTAATTTGATATCCTTCATGGTTATAGCAAACACCATCTTCGCCAATAGATCCAAAAAAGGATATTGTGCCAACGTTACCATTGGTACTAACGTTTACCACAACATTAACTGCGTTAAGTTGGTGATAATTATAAGTTTTAATAGTTATTTTAGAAGTAGATGATGAGCTGCGTTTTGCGTTCGTTGGCTCAGGAATTCCTTCTTCTTCATCATCTTCGTCTTCATCATCTTCGTCTTCTTCATCATCTTCGTCTTCATCATCGTCAATATCGCTAAGCCAGTCGTGGATTGGATGATTCTTTCTATATTCTCTTTGTCTTTCCTCTTCTTCAGCTTCTAATCTAGCTTGTTCTTCTTGTTGCTCATTATAAACAGCAACTTCTTTTTTAAATTGTTCATAAGCCTCTAAAGCTCTAAGAGCCATATTATTATCAAAATATGCTAAATGTTTCTTCTCATCATCGGTTAGTTTCTTATAAAGTTCAAAGGTTTTTTCAATTCCGTCTTTTAAAGTTCCAAACACTAAAATTCTTTTCTCGAGAGGTTCGTGTTGCGTTGCATCAATAATCGCAATATAAGTTGTTGACCTTCCTTTAATTGTATAATTGTTGGCATTTGTAAACTCGTTCATCAAAGGAGTTGGATAAGAGGAAGCCGCTTTTGGGGCAGATAAATTCTCTTTGTTTTTTATAGCAAGTTGTTCCAACTCTGCTCTAGATTCTTGATCTAAATAAGTAATAGCATTCACATAGTTTGGCATTCTTGTAAAATCGAAACTAACGTTTGCTAATTTTGCAGGACTATTTACTCTTAAATCGCATAAAAGAAGTCCAAAGAAAATTCGTCCGTTCTGAGGATCTATAACCGCAGCCTCATTTAATATATCAACAGCTTGGCTATACATGCTTTGTGCAATTAACTGAAAGCCTCTTTTTACTCTATCATTGAGTTCATTTTGAATTGGGAAATTGCCACCACAATATTGGCAAGTAACAAGTCTTTCTCCACCAGTGTAGTTTAAACGTGCACCACAAGAAGGACACGTTAAATAAATAACAGAAACCATAAAAATCTCCAATATATATATCTATAAATATTATGCATACTAAAAATTATTCAAAACAATATATTTTTTTATAAAGAATTAATTATTATTCATCGCGAGGCTATCGAAATATAAATCACCGTTTTCAACATATCCCGCGTAAGCTTCTCTAATATAGATATCACCATTATCTTCGATATAGCCAACGTATTCTCCGTTAAAATATATTTCACCTGAATCGGTTAGGTTTCCAAAGGAATGACCTTTAGAATAAAAGGTTCCTTCCATCGAAATATATCCGGCTAATTGGTCGTCGATATAAATATTCTTTCCAAAACTATCAATAAATAGCATTTTTATTTATTTCTAATCTTTTCAGCGTAATCCGCTTTATTTTCTTGTCTATTTCTCGCAATCGCTAATGCATTTTCTTCTACATTATCAGTAATAGTAGATCCTGCAGCGATAAAGGAATTATCTTCTAAGACAACTGGTGCAATTAATGTTGAATTAGATCCAACAAAGACATTTTTACCAATTGTGGTAGTGTGTTTAACTTTTCCATCATAATTAGCAGTGATAACACCTGAACCAATATTTGAATGTTCATCAATAGTCGCATCACCAATATAGGAGTGATGAGCAACGGCAACGCCATCTGCTAAAACAACGTTTTTAAGTTCAACAAAGTTACCTACTCTACATTTATTTTTAACGATGGTAGTGTTTCTAATATGTGAATATGGTCCAACATTATTTTCATTACCAATTTCGCTATTAATAACTTTAGAAAATTCAATCTTATTATCATTACCGATTTTAGCGTTTTCAATATAGGAACTTGGACCAATTTCATTTCTTTGACCAATATGAGTATTACCTAAAATAGTAGTGTTTGGATTAATAATTGTGTCTGGTTCAATTTCTACATATGGACCAATATATGTGTTTTCAGGATCAATGATAGTAACGCCTGAAAGCATTAAACGTTTATTAATGTTACGTTTCATAAGTTTAGCCGCGTACGCTAATTGGTTACGGTCATTAATACCAAGCATTTCTTCATCACCATCCATAATGCTATAACCAAGCTTATGGCCATGGTTTTTGAAGATTTCAATTAAGTCAGTTAAATAATATTCTCCAGCTTTATTATTTGGAGTAATTAAATCGAGATATTTATAAAGCAATTCGTTATCAAAGACATAAACGCCAGCGTTAACAACGTTAATCTTTCTTTCTTCTTCGGTACAGTCTTTTTGTTCAACTATTTTAACTAATTCGCCTTTTTCATTAATAACTAAACGGCCATATCCTTGAGGATTTTCAATTCTCGCACCTAATAATGTTAATTGATTTCCATTATTAATATGGGCTTCGAATAAACCATTTAATGTTTCAGTTGTTAATAATGGAGTATCACCACAAAGAATGATTGTGGCGCCTTTTTCATCTTTAAGAACTGGTTTAGTTTGCATAACAGCGTGGCCAGTACCTTTTTGTTCTCTTTGCCAGACTACTTCAGATTCATCTTTAACAATTTCAGTAGTAACTTCTCCGCCAAAACCAACAATAGTAACTACTTTCTTAAGTTCTAATGGCTTTAAAGCATTAAGAACGTGTTTTACAAGTGGTACACCTAAGATTTCATAACTAACTTTAGATTTATAATCTAAAAGTGATTTCATTCTGGTGCCTTTACCAGCTGCTAAAATAATTGCAAATTTTTCCATTATAAAGTCCTCGTTAAATATGCATTGAATCCTTGTTTATCGTATTTCTTAAACATAGTACGTGCTTTTTTATGATCAGTTGTAAGAGCAAATACTGCACTTCCAGAACCTGACATTAAAACAATATTAAACCCATCATTTTTAAGCATTTGTTTAATCTTTTCAATTTCGGGAATTTGACTAATAGCAATCTTTTCTAATGAATTAAAAACACACTCTGATAATTTAGTGTCGTTTCCAAAGACTAAAGCATTTTCTACTTCATCTCCGCTAGAATGCTCCACTCCTTGTTCATCTGCTAAAGCAAACATCTTTTTCGTGGATAATCCTTCATCTGGTTTAACAATTAAAACATCATAGCCATGATGTAACTTAATACGACGAATATTTTCACCAATTCCGGTCACTCTTGCAGGGGAATTTGTTAAACAAAACGGAATATCTGCTCCAATTGTTTTTCCAATATTAATCATTTCGTCTAACGACATATTGAGTTTATACATTGCATTTAAAGCTTTAATTGTTGCAGCAGCGTTAGAAGAACCACCACCAAGACCAGCGCAAATAGGAATTTCTTTATGAACTTTCACATCAAAATTGTCTTTAATGCCATATTTTTCTTTCATAACATTAATCGTGGTCATGATTAAATTATATTTAGTTTCTTTAAGTTCAACGTGATCGCAGACAACATATGTATCTCTAGTTGACGGTAATTTTTCAATCTCAATCATGTCGTGTAATTCAATAGGAAGCATTACCATATCTAGATTATGGTATTCATCTTCTCTATTAGAGACGACATCTAAGAATACATTGATTTTCGCGTTTGCTTTAATAAACATGGTTTTATTTCTCTTTCTATTTTAGCAAATTCCTGGCTTTTAATTCGTTTAATAATTTAATATAGCTTTCAATTTCGATTTGTTCCGGTCTAAGGTTTTCTTTAATATTAACCTTAGCAAGAACTTCACTAGTTAATTCATTAGAGTTAATTATGAAGCGTAAACAATTATATATTGTTTTTCTACGGTGTAAAAACAATTTATTCATAAGATTATATAAGCTAGCGTTATCTTCGCGCCTAATATTTTCGTTTGGAGTTAATTTAAACACTAAAGAATCAACATGAGGTATTGGAGCAAAGTTATTGCGAGAAACATTAGTGACAAGTTCAATATTAGAAACGAAATTTAAGAAAAGTGATAACGGACTTATATCTTTTGTGTTTTTAAGTAGTTTTGAATAAACCTCTTTTTGACACATTAAAACAATAGATTCAGCGTTAACCGCTTTAAGTAAGATAGTTTCTAAAATACCAGTAGTGATGTAATAAGGAAGGTTTCCGATAATCTTGTTATATTGGCTTAAATCAGATTTTAAAATATTTTCTCTTTTAACAACGATATTAGAAGAATCTTTATATTGTTCTTCAAGAAATGCAATCATTCTGTCATCAACATCAATTAAGGTTGATTTAGCAGGAGATTTCGCTAAAAAATAACTAATTGAGCCGAGTCCTGCGCCAATTTCGATAACTTTATCGCCTTCTTTAAGGTCTAAAGCATTAACTATTTTTGAAGCAACTTCAGGATTAATTAAAAAGTTTTGTCCAAGCGATTTATTAGCTTGTAACTTATAGGACTTAACTAATTCAAAGTAGTTTTGTTCGTTCATCATTTAAGTGCTTCTTTAAGTTCCTCTATAGATATATTACTAGTGTTTATTCTTTTTAAGAATGTTTTTGCGTTACAAAATCCTAAATGGAGTTTTTCTGAGACTAATTTTCTTTTCAAAAAGGAATCATCTTTTCCAATTAAACCTAATTCATATAAATCGGACATTGATATAGTTCCAATAGGATCTCTATTTTCATAAACGTGTTCTAAAGCATTTAAAACCATATCAATATCCGCTTCTGCAACGCCTACTTTATGATGCTTAATTGCTCTTTCTTTATCGATAAAGACATGTTTTAAGTTTGGAATTTCTTTATCTAAAGTGTCTCTAATCTTCTTTCCTGGAAAATCTGGATCAGTTAAAACAATGATATCTTTAAATTTAGACATCTCTTTTAAATAATTTATTGTTTCTAAAGGGGTATCTGAACCATTTGTTATAACAAATTCCGCATCAATATAGTTAGTTAAAAAAGCAACATCACTTTTACCTTCTACTACTAAAATACCTTTGATTTGTTTCTTCATATTTTAAAAACTCTTTTGAAGTTATTTGTGGTGTCTAAAATTACTTTATCAACAGGTTCTCCCCTTAATTCAGAAATTTGGTTAGCAATATGAATCAAATATTTTGAATGATTTGGCTTTCCTCTATATGGAACAGGGGTTAAATATGGCGCGTCAGTTTCAAGAACATAATCTGAAGAAGAAATACTTGTTATAGTTTCTTTTGGTTTAACTGAATTCTTAAATGTAACAGTTCCACCAAAGCCTAATAAAAACCCTAATTTAATAAATTCAGGAGCAATTTCTTTGCTCCCTGCAAAGCAGTGCATAATTCCGCCTCTATTAACTCTATGTTCTTTTAAAATAGTTAAACAATCACCAATCGCATCACGGCAATGAATGGAGATAGGCAAATTATATTTATTAGCTAAATCAATTTGTTTAATAAAGAATTCTTTTTGTTCTTTAATAATCTCTTCTTCTTTATCCCAATAATAATCGAGCCCAATCTCTCCAATAGCAATAGCCTTTTTATTTGATAGGAGTCTTTCAATTTCTTCTAAGTCATTAACTCCTCTTTTTTTAACATCGCTTGGATGAATTCCAACCGCGGCGTAAACGTTATCAAACTTCTTAGCGATATTAACCGCATCAATAGAACTTTTTAAATCAAACCCCACGACTAAAAAAGACTTAACCCCCATAGAAGTCGCCTCTTTTATATATTCTCCAGGATTATTAATATATAATTCGTCATTTATGTGACAGTGGGAATCTATCATTTTATTTACCTACACAGAAGCGAGAAAAGATCTCATCACTAAGGTCGTTTTTATTACCTTCACCAAGTAAATCAATTGCTGAATTATACGCGGCTAATAAGCTAACAGAAATTAAGTCTATTGGTTGATTATCATTTAAATCTTTAACCGCACGAGTTAAATCAGTAACCATTTTTCTAAGTAAACCAAGTTGTCTTTGATTATTTAAAGAAGGAACAATTGCTAAATCATCAATATCTAATACTTCTTTAATCTTATTAAGAAGTGGATCAATGTCATTATTTAACGCGGAAATATAAACATAATCTTTATTCTTTTCCTTAACTAAATCTGCTTTGTTATGAACAATAATATGTTTCTTATCTTTAATAGAATTATATAATTCTAAATCTTCATTAGATTCATCAAGAAGATAGATAACTAAATCTGCTTTTTCAATTGTAGATAAAGCTTTATTAATTCCAATAGATTCAATAACATCTTTAGATTCATGAATACCCGCAGTGTCATAAATCTTAGTTGGAATACCAAATAAGTTAATCTCACCTTCCACAATATCTCTAGTTGTCCCAGCGATATTTGTAACAATAGCTTTATCTTCTTTAAGTAAGGCATTTAATAAGGAAGATTTACCGACATTTGGTTTACCAACAATAACTAAATTAAGCCCATCATGATAAAGTCTATTCTTCTCACCTTGGTTAATTAGTTTATTAATTTCATCGATTAAATATTTGGAATTTTCAAGTAAATAATCACGGGAAACTTCTTCAATATCTTCATACTCTGGATAATCGATATTTACTTCAATTTTCGCTAACATCTCCCCTAAATGGGACTTTAATGGTCTAAAAATACTACTAGTTTTACCTTCTAAAGCAAGCATAGATAATTCCTTTGCTTCAATAGTTGTAGAGTTAATTAAATCATTAATAGCTTCAGCTTGAACTAAGTCAATTTTATTATTAAGAAACGCTCTTGATGAGAACTCTCCATTTACCGCCATTCTAGCGCCATTTTTAAGGAAAAGATTAATGATTTGGTTCGCAATTAGCATTGAACCATGACACATAATTTCAATTGAATCTTCTCCAGTAAATGAATTTGGAGCAACATAAGTTAATAAAACTACTTCATCAATAACTTTGTTATCATCCACTATATGGCCATAATGGATTCCTCTAGTTTTATTCTTTAGTAAGTCCTTATCAAAAACTTTATTAACAATAGAAAAACAATCGTCGCCAGATAGCCTAATAACCGCTAAAGCAGACTTTAATGGTGGGGTGGCTAGGGCGACGATTGTTTCAAACATAATTAAAAATTAATCAACGTATTTAATAGTGACAGCACGCTTATGTCCATCACCTGATGATTCAGTTTTGATGTGAGAAAATTTGTTCAAAACGTTATGAACAACTCTTCTTTCATCACTTGGCATTGGATCTAAAGTAACAGGCATTTTAGTCTTTTGAACTTGTTTAGCGCTTCTTCTAGCGATAGAAGCAATGCGGCTATATTTACCATCTTTATAATCACCAACATCAAGTAAGATGCGGTAACGTTGTCTAAATTTACCAGAAACGGCTAATCTAGTAATTTCGTTCAAAGAACGAAGTGTGTTACCATTCTTACCGATTAAGACTGGGTTATGATCACTTTCGATCTCGATACGAATAATATCTTCTTGCATATAAGCAGTAGTACCAACACCAGTGATGCCAAGACTTTCAATCACATTCTTTAAATAGTCTTGAGCATAATCAACAACATCGGATAATTCGTAGACTTGAATTGTGGCTTTCTTAGAGAAAATACCTTTCTTTTCTTCAAGAACTTCATAAATTACTGCATCTACTTCAACACCGAGCTCTTGAGCGGCTAACGCTACTGCTTCATCAATTGTTTTGGCAGAATATTCTTTCATTAGTAGTTAACTCCTATTTTCTTTTAGCGTGTTTCTTACCGCCTTTTTTATTGCTAGAAGCACCAACAATTGCTTGGGTTAAGAATGAAATTCCAAGCGAGATAAGAGCGGATAAGAACCAGTAAACACCCATAGCAGCAGGTAAGCTGAAGCCCATAAAGATAATGAAGGCTAACATAACATAGCTAACAATGTTCATTGTCTTATTTTGTTGGGTTTGTGCAGGGTTTTTACCAAATTTTGCAACTTTTTTAAGTTTTGCTTTTTGTATCCATTGAGGTAATTTCATGGATAAGAATTGAGAAACAGACATCAAAATAATAAGCACTAAAGCAGTCCACCAACCACCACTATTACCTGGTAAGGTGGAGACATTAGATAAAGCAGACATAATTGATGTAGAAAGATTAAGTCCTAAGAATGTACCTCTAGAAAGGACAGTCGCACCAGTCATAGCACCCCAAACACAGATAAAGACTGGGAATTGGATAATCATGACAAGTAATTGTGATAATGGATTAATCTTGTGTTTCTTATAAAGAGCGGATTGCTCTTGAGCCAAACGTTGTTTCTCGGTTTGAGATGTATTAGCGTTTGGATATTTAGCTTGAATCTTAGCAAGTTCAGGTTGTAAAGATTGCATCTTTTGTTGTGATAATGTGGACTTGAAAGTACAAGCAAAGATAAATAATCTAACGATCAAAGTAACAAGGGCTAAGGCTAATAATTGGTTGACACCGTTAGCAGATACACCACCAAAAGCTTGAGTGAATGTATCAATTAACCAGGCAACTGGGAAAACGAGTAAGCCTTCAAAGAAACCTTTAGACCAGGCATATCCCCAATCCTTTGTTTGAATCTCAACATCAGGCGTGTTTTTTCCATATTCAACGTATCCTTTATCGTTGACTTCAAATGTTGAAATACAGGAACGGTTATTAGCGATTTGTTGGTTTAATGTTTGAACATAATAGTTAACAAAGTCTCTAGATGGACATTTTTCAGCGGTTAATTCTAAAACAGCTTGATTATGTAATGTGTAATAGTTATCGAAAATAGCAGGTTTTTCGTTATCGGTATTAATATGATATTTAAGATAACCACACTTAGTTAAGACTGTGTTAGCTTGTTCAGCATTTAAGGTTGCTTCTTGTACTGGGTTAGTTGGAAAATCAATGTTATATTGTTCGACAGCTTTTTTAAGAACTAGCTTGTCGATGGTGGCAAAATATTCGGTTAATGGTTGATAACCTAAATTAGATTTTGCACTTTTCACGATTGTGGTAAGAACGTTTGATTTAACATAACCACCTTCGAAGTCTTTAGTAACTACACGGTAAAGTGTGGTGTTAGTTGATCCAACTCCAAAAGCAGGTTCGTAGTAGAAAGTATTTTTCTTACCATCTTCTTTGCCTTGATTGCTGGCGGTTTCATACTCACTTTTCTTAGCAGCAATTTCTTCATCAGTACCACTTAAATCAAGATAATGAGATACGCCAGGTTCTACAGCAAATAAAATACGAGACTTATCAATATCACTACAAAAGTTGGCTGTACAGCTTGCTGTAAAAAGTAAGGCAAAGCCGAGAGCGGATACTGATAAAGCAACTTTTCGGGATTTTTTCACTATATATTTCCTACTTTCTTTAGTAACTCTTTAATGTCGGATTCGGTTTTAACAAAATCTTCAATCTTATAGCTTTTTCTGACCACCAATATTACGTCTACTGGCTGAACAAAATTCATATCATGAGCAAGGATGGCTCTTATTTGACGTTTAATTTTGTTTCTTATAACAGCATTACCTGATTTTGTCGGAACCGAAATCCCAACACGAGCATAACCTAAATTATTCGGTAAATATCGAAGAGAAATGGTGTCAGATTTTAATAATGTTCCGTTTTTATAAATATTTTGGAACTCTTGACGATCTTTAACTCGATATTTAACTTTCATGAATAAAATTAGGCAGAGAGTTTAGCTCTTCCTTTAGCACGTCTTGCTCTTAAAACTTTACGACCACCAGCAGTGGACATTCTGGCACGGAAGCCATGAAGATGTGCTCTTCTTTTCTTACTTGGTTGAAATGTTCTTTTCATATGTATTCTCCTGTCTACACGCGAACAAAATTATATATGCGCGTAAATTTTAAGTCAAAGAATTTTGAAAAGATAAAACTTTATAGGAAGGAAAAACAAAATAATTTAAGATGTGTTTGACAAGTGAAAATTAGGGGATAAAAATTTAATAAATATATACCAAAAAATTATCAACACAATACTAAATTTTTGAAAGCGTTTTCAGGAAAAATTTTCATGATTATCCACAAAAATTTCAAAATGTGAAGAAAAAGAATAATTTTATCCACAATTTCGTTCAAAATTTTGTCAAGAAAAATATTTATTATCCACAAAAATAATGGTTTCCACAACGTGTGGATAACGTGTATGTGTATGCGTATATATCTTTAATATAATATATTAGAATAAGAAACGTGTGTAAAAGTCGATCGAAATGTTAATTAAAATTTTTTTAGTTTTCCACACCAATTCACATCACTTTAAATTCACACTTTAAAAATGTGGATAACTCAATTAGTTTTCGCTAACTTTTTGTTTCATTTTGATAAATTTTGTAGATAAAAAATTAAATAGTTAAATAATTACTTTAAATACCTTATAAACCATACTATAATTTTGTTGTTGATAGAGAGGTTTTATGGCAGAAAATGTTACTGAACTTCACCGTCTTTGGTCTCGTATCTTAGACGATGTGAAGGATCAAATAAATGATGCAAGGATTTTTGACGCCTTTATTGGTGATTCTTTCCTTCAATCATATGAGAAAAATGTTTTATCAGTTGGCCTTAACTCAATGCTAGCAGTTTCATTACTTTCATCAAAATATGCTGAAATATTTAATAATGCTGCTCAAAATGCTACTGGTAACGCTAATGCAAAAGTAGTGTTTGGTGACAAAGAAGCTATGAAAGTGAAAGAAGAGGAAAAAGAAACTAAGGAATTTAAGCCTGAATACTATTCTTCTTCAATCATTAACCCAAACGAAACCTTCGATAACTTTGTCGTAGGTCCATATAATAAAGCAGCTCAACAAGCCGCTCTTCTTATCGCCTCAAACCCAGGTAAATTATATAATCCATTATTCATTTATTCGAACTCTGGATTAGGTAAAACTCACTTACTTTTTGCTATTGCAAACTACATCAAAGAAACAAGCCCAAACCGCAAAGTCCTTTATGTTACATCTGATGACTTTGTCAGTGAATTCATTATGGTGGTTCGTGGAGAAGATAGTGGTGAAAAACTTAAACAATACATCGCTTCTCATGACATCTTACTTGTCGATGATATTCAAATCGTCGCTGGTAAAGAACAAACTGAGAAATTCTTCTTCCAAGTTTTCACCAAAATGTATAACGCTGGAAAACAAATTGTTATCACGAGTGATAAACATCCACAACAACTCAAAGGATTTGAAGAAAGACTTGTCTCTCGTTTCCAATCTGGCTTAACTATGGAAATCAATAATCCAGATGTTGCCACTTGTGTAAACATTCTTAAATCTAAGATCAATTCTTCTCCTATTAATTTAGAAAGTTTTGATCAAGAAGTTCTTGAATTTATCGCGGAAAAATTCTCGAAAAATATTCGTAGTATCGATGAAGCTTTACATAAATTAGTGTTTTACACTACATCAGTAAATCCTACATCTCATATTACTATGAATGTCGCTTTTGAAGCACTTCAACCACTCATTGATATTAAAGAATCTAAAACTAAAATTAATGAGCAAAAAATTATTAACACTGTCGCGGATTATTACAGTTTAACTCCATCCCAAATAACCGGTCGTTCTAGAATGGGTAATCTCGTTCTTCCACGTCACATATGTATGTATCTTATTAAAGAAATGTTAGATGTACCGTACACGAAGATTGGTATGACATTCTCTGGCAAAGATCATTCCACTGTTATGTCAGGTTGTAAAAAAGTGGAAAAAGAGTTGAAAACTAATGTCTTAATTCAGACCGCTGTTAACGATATTAAGAAGTTACTCAAATCATAATTTTATTAATATTAATAATATGTGTTCAAAATAAAGAAAATGTTTGGTAGAATTATTTGATAGAAACAAAACTTATCCACATTATCAACACTAATTAATATTATTACTAAAACAAATAACTTAACTAACTAACTAAAAATTCCAAAAATTAATAATAAAAAGGAGGGGCATTAAATGAGATTTACAATCAATCGTGAACAATTAGTAAAAGCTTTAGGTCCAGTCTCAAAAGCAGTTCCACAAAAAGTCGAGCTCCCAATCTTAGCAAATGTCAAAATTGAACTTAACGATAAAGGTTTAGAAATTACTGGTAGTGACTCTAACATGAATATTCGTGTTACTGTCCCATATAAAATTGGTGAATTAGAAGTAATTAGAAACTATCAATATGGTGCAATTCTTATCGGTAGTAAAATTCTTCTTGAAGTCGTCCGTAGAATGGAAGGCGAAGAAGTATCATTTGAACTCATCGATGGCACAATTTTAAGACTTGATGATGGAAGATCTAACTTCAAGCTCAATTCAATCAGTGCAGATGAGTATCCAGAAATCGATTTAAACCCTGTTGGAAGCGTGTTTTCCATTAGAGGTGATGATTTACTCGCCTTAGTTGAACAAACCGCCTTTGCGGCCTCTACAAAAGAAGCTAGACCAGTTTTAGCCGCGGTCAATCTTGAAGCAAATAATAATGTGCTCACCGCAACCGCAACTGATACTGCTAGACTTGCTCGTAAAAGAATTGAAATCGATAATGATGTTCACTTTTCAGTCAATGTTCCTGCTAAGAAATTCTTAGACATTGTTCATAGCTTTGAAGGTGCAGAAATGATTGAAGTTTCTATCTCTGATAAGAAGGCTCAATTCGCTTTTAATAACACAATTATTTCCACTAGATTAACTAATGGTGAATATCCAAACACTAGAAATATTGTTCCAAAGGTATTCAATTATTATTTGCATGTAAATTCTAAAGAATTTATCAACGCGATGGAACGTGTCTCTATTCTTTCAAGTGACCGTGATGGAGTTATCAAACTTCTCATGTCTGATGAAAGTGTGGAAATCATTTCTCGAAGCGCCACAATGGGTTCTGCGAACGAAAAAATCAACATGTATCAATTCGAAGGTGATAGATTTGAAATTAGTTTTAGAGCATCCTTTGTTAGCGATGCAATTAAGGCTTTAAGAAGTGAAGATGTAACTATCTGCTTTATCGGTGAAATGAAACCATTCGTTGTGAAAAATCAAAACGATCAAACCATCGATATGCTTGTTACTCCACTTAGATCATAATCGAATTTGCTTACTAACTTTTATTGATGAAGAGGCTTCACGAGAGGTCTCTTTTTCTTTTATATCTATTTCGCTTAAAATCGCCCTTTAAAGCTCTCTAATAATTTAAGGGAATATTTTATTCCCTATATAAAATTATTGTGGTATAATTCCTTCTAGAGCAGAGAAAGCGACTTTTTTATGAATAAAAAAACTGAAAAAATCACTATCACATCCGAATTTATTACTCTCGGCCAATTTCTCAAATACGCTGATGTGATTTCTACTGGAGGAGAAGCAAAGTTATTCCTTCAAGAAAATGAAGTCATCATCAACGGAGAAAATGATAATCGTAGAGGAAGAAAACTTAGAGACGGAGATAAAGTTGAAATTCTAAACAAAGTCTACGAAATCAGAAATGGTTGTTGAAAAGATAATTCTCCGCAACTACAGGAACTATGATTATTTATCTTTAGAATTTAGCCCAAAGTTAAATATCATCGTCGGCGCTAACGGAGCAGGAAAGACAAATATAGTTGAATCGATCCAATATTTATCGTTAGCGAGATCATTCAGAACTCAAGAAAGTACTGATTTGATTAAAAAAGGCTGTCAATTTGCAACAATTGAAGCAAGGGTGGTAGAAAATACCTCAAAGAAAGATATTGTGGCTATATTGACCGCTAATACGAAAAAGATATCCTGTAACAACAATCAGATTAAAAAGATATCCGATCTCTCTAAACTAGTGAATGTTATCGTCTTCGAACCAAAAGACGCTCTAATGTTCAAACAATCCCCATTAGTTAGAAGGAATTTCCTTGATATCAACTTATCTAAGAAATCCCCTCTCTATCTAGATGCTCTCATCACTTATGAAAGACTTCTAAAAGAAAGAAACAAATTACTTAAGGATGATGAGCCAAACAAGATTCAAATCGATGTTGTTACTTCTCAGCTTGTGAAAGTAAGTAAAACAATTGATGAACATCGCGTTAAATACATTAATGATTTGAATCAAATTCTCACCAAGGTTACATCCCAGTTATCTGGGGAAAATGATAACGTCAGAATCATCTATGAACCATTTATTGAATTAAATGATGATTATGAAGAGCAATGCACACGCGCGTATGAGCGAGCGTATGAAAGTGATGTTAAACATAAAGTAACCTCCGTGGGAGTGCATCGAGAAGATTACTCAATGATATTAAACAATAAAGATATCTCGAGTTATGGTTCTCAGGGCGAAAATAGACTCGCTGTTATCGCTCTTAAGTTATCTCCTTACTTCTTAATCGAAGAAAGAGAAAAACGCCCGATTATCGTCTTAGATGATGTAATGTCTGAATTAGACGATACTCATAAAGAAAGATTAATCAACTTTCTTAGGAAGTTTGAACAAGTATTCATTACTTCCACATCCATAAATGTTAAAAACGCTTCTATCTACGAAGTAAACAAAAATCAAAAAGTTACAAGGAGGAATTCTTAATGGAAGAAGAAACATTAGTCCAGACTGAGCTCAATTCCCAAGAACAAATGGAAGATCGCGCTAGTGAAAAATACACTGCTACTGACATTCAAGTTCTCGAAGGTCTTGAAGCGGTTCGTAAACGTCCTGGTATGTATATCGGTACAACCGGTCCAGCTGGCTTACACCATCTCGTATGGGAAATTGTTGACAACTCTATCGACGAAGCTCTCGCAGGCTATTGTGATAAGATTGTCGTTAAAATCAATAAAGGAGACACTATAACCGTTATTGATAATGGTCGTGGTGTTCCAGTCGACATCGTTGCGAAATCAGGCTTATCTGGCGTAGAAACCGTCTTTACGATTCTTCACGCTGGTGGTAAGTTTGGTGAAACTGGAGGTTATAAAGTCTCTGGTGGTCTCCACGGTGTTGGTGCATCAGTTGTTAATGCCTTATCCGAATGGCTTGAAGTTACCGTTCATAAAGATGGTGGACTTTATTACATTAAATTTGGTAGAGGCGGTAAACCTTTAGGTCGATTAGAAAGAATTGGTGATTGTACTGATCGTGGTACCACTGTTACATTCAAACCTGATCCAACTATTTTTACCGAACAAACTGTATTTTCTTATGAAATCATTCGTGACCACTTAAAACAAATGGCTTATCTTAACCGTGGCATCACTATTGAAGTTAGAGATGAACGTGAAGAAACCCCAGTTGTGGAAACATTCTGCTATAAAGGTGGTATTGTCGAATACGTCTCCGCTTTAAATAAAGCTAAGACACCAATCATGGAAGAAGTGATCTACTGCGAGGGTCGCGGAACTTTCCAATTAACTCCAGAAAAAGAAGGACATATTTATTGCGAAGTAGCGATGCAATATAACGAATCCTACAATCCATTTGTTGCTTCATTCTGTAATAACATTAACACTCACGAAGGTGGTACCCATATTGAAGGCTTTAGAATGGCTGTTCAACGTGTTATTAACGATTATGCCTTTGAAAAGAAATATCTTAAGGAAGGTCAAGAAAAACTCACTACTGACGATATTTTAGAAGGTTTAACCGCGATTGTTTCGATTAAACACCCAAATCCACAATATGAAGGTCAAACTAAGACTAAACTTGGTAACACCGAAGTTAGAAAGATCGTCTCTCAAGTCGTTGGCGAATCTCTTAAACGATTCCTCCTTGAAAATCCTAAAGTCGCTGACATCATTCTCACTAAGATTTGCCGTGCAGCGGAAGCTCGTATGGCAGCGAGAATGGCAAGAGAAAATGTTAGAAGAAAAACCGGTTTAGAAGTTACCACTCTTCCTGGTAAACTCGCCGATTGTTCCTCTAAAGATCCAGAAAAATGCGAATTATATATCGTCGAAGGTAACTCCGCTGGTGGTAGTGCTAAAAACGGTCGTGACCGCGAAACCCAAGCTATCTTACCTTTAAGAGGTAAAATCCTTAACGTTGAAAAAGCCACTCACGAAAAAGCTTTTGAAAACGCTGAAATTGGTAACATGATCGTCGCTATCGGTGGTGGTGTTGACCCAGAATTCGATGTAAGTAAGATTAGATATCACAAAATCGTCATCATGACCGATGCTGATGTCGACGGTTCTCACATTCGTATCTTATTATTAACATTCTTCTATCGTTATATGAGAAGTCTTATTACTGAAGGCTATGTTTATATTGCTCAACCACCTCTTTATAAAGTTGAATACCATGGTAAGCAATATTACGCCTATAACGATGAACAACTCGAAGTTATTAAAAAACAACTTAACTTAAAACCTGGATATCCTTTCCAAAGATATAAAGGTCTTGGTGAAATGGATGCTGAACAACTTTGGGAAACCACAATGGATCCTAAATCTAGAAAGATGCTTCGTGTCTCTTTAAGCGACGCTATGGAAGCCGAACAAGTCTTCTCTGATTTAATGGGTGACGAAGTATTCCCAAGAAAAGACTTCATCCACAAAAATGCTAAGTTCGTTAAGAACCTCGATATTTAATGAAAGGAGACTTTAAACTATGGCAGATGAAATTAAAAATGAAGTAGTTAACGAAGAAGAAGAATCTGAAGTTAACGATGAAGAATTAGAAAAAATTGAAGAAGGCATTGTTCCTGGTCTCCGTGATACCGATTTAGCTAAAGAAGTTAGATCTAGCTTCCTTGATTACGCTATGTCAGTTATCGTTAGCCGTGCTATTCCTGATGTTCGTGATGGTTGTAAACCAGTTCACCGTAGAGTTATCTATGGCATGCACGTCTTAGGAATGACACCAAGCTCCCCATATAAAAAATGTGCGCGTATCGTTGGTGACGTTATGGGTAAATTCCACCCACACGGCGACGCTGCTATTTATTCCACATTAGTTCGTTTAGCTCAACCATTCTCGATGAGATACACTCTCGTTGATGGACATGGTAACTTCGGCTCTGTCGATGGTGATGAACCAGCGGCTATGCGTTATACCGAAGCTAGAATGACTAAATACGCGGTGGAAATGTTACGTGACATCAATAGTGATACAGTCAACTTTGTTGATAACTATGATGGCACTGAACAAGAACCTGAAGTCTTACCATCTCGTTTCCCTAACTTACTTGTTAATGGTAGTAATGGTATCGCTGTTGGTATGGCTACTTATATTCCAACCCATAATTTAGGTGAAGTTATCGATGCGGTTGTGGCAGTTGCACATAATCCAGATATTACTCCACTTGAAATTATGCAAAATTACCTCTATGGTCCAGATTTCCCAACTGGTGCGATTATTTTAGGTCGCTCTGGCATCAAAGAAGCTTATGAAACTGGCACTGGTAGTATCGTTATCCGTTCTAAAGCGGAAATTAAAGAAAACGAACATAGTGGTAAAAAACAAATCATTATTACTGAAATCCCATATCAAGTTAATAAAGCCACAATGATTGAATCAATTGCTCACTTAGTAAGAGATAAAGTCATTGAAGGTATTACTGATATTCGTGATGAATCTTCTAAAGGCAAAATTAGAGTGGTTATTGATGTTAGACATGACTCTATTCCAGAAGTTATTCTTAACCAACTCTATAAGATGACTCAACTTCAAACAAGTATGTCTATCATCATGCTTTGTTTAGTTGATGGCGCACCAAAGATTTTACCAATTACCGATATCTTAAAAGAATACTTAAACTTCCAAGTTCAAGTTATTGAAAGAAGAACTCGTTTTTTACTCGATAAAGCGGAAGCTAGAGATCACATCGTTGTTGGTTTACTTAAAGCTATCGATTATATCGATGATATTATTCATATCATTAGACATGCTGATACCCCAGAAGACGCTGCTAATAAGTTAATTGAAAAATACGAATTCAGTGAAGAACAAACTAACGCTATCTTAGCGATGACTCTCCGTAGATTAACTGGCTTAGAAGCTTCTAAACTTGAAGAAGAAAGAAAACAACTCGAAGAAGCTATTGCTAACTACAAACATATTCTTGAAACAAGAGAAAATGTTGTCGAAGTTGTCGTTCAAGAATTACTCGAAATTAAAGAAAAATATGGTGATGAAAGAAGAACTGAAATCAGTGATGCTTCCGCTTCTATTGAAGATGAAGCTCTCATCCCACAAAAAGACATCGTTATCACTTTAACCACCAATAACTATGTGAAACGTATGGAAGCTGATATCTTCCGTACCCAACATAGAGGTGGTCGTGGTGTTAAAGGTATGTCTACAAACGATGAAGATAATGTCTCAATTATGGTTCATACCCATACTCATACCGACATCTTATTCTTCTCATCTTTAGGTCGTGTTTACCGCTTAAGAGGATATATGATTCCTGAAGGAAGTAGAATTTCTAAGGGACTTCCTATTCAAAATTTACTCAATTTAGAAAAAGGCGAGAAGATTATGTCCATCATTTCTCTTGATGAATATAACCCAGATCATTATCTCTTCTTTATCACCAAAAACGGTCTTGTTAAACGTACCAAACTTTCCGAATTTGAATCAATTAGAAGAAATGGTAAGATTGCCATTGCTTTAAGAGAAGGCGATCAATTATTCGATGTTAAACATATCGATGATCAAACAATTGTTTCTTTAGCCACTGCTAAAGGCAAAGTTGCAACCTTCAAAGTTTGGGAAGAAGTTAGACCATTAGGTAGAACCGCAAGCGGTGTTATCGGTATGGATACTGATGGTTCACCAATCGTCGGTGTTGCTACCTCACTTGAAGGTAAATATATCTTAGCTATTTCCAAGAATGGCTATGGTAAGATGACTGAAGTCTATGATTACACACCAAAACATAGAGGCACCAAAGGTGTTGTTACCCTTAACTGTACACCAAAAGTCGGCCGTTTAGTTGCTTTAAGAGCGGTTAACGGTGATGAAGACTTAATGATGGTCACTACTGGTGGCATTATCATCCGTATTCCACTTGAACAAGTTAAAGTTGCAGGTAGAAATACTCAAGGTGTCCGTGTCATTAGACTTGATGATGACAAATCTAAAGTCACATCTATCACTGTTGTCCCACATGATGATGGCGAAGAAGGTGAAGATGTTATTGAAGAAACACCAGTCGAAAGCGTTAGAGAAGTTGATGACGCTCCAATGACTGATGCTACCGAACTAGGAGATAGCGAAGAATAATGAAACCGTGCATTTATTTTTCACCTAAAGCAAAGAAGGATAATTTTGAGGGTGCTAGATTAAGAAAAAATATCAAAGGTGCCCTCGAAATTAAAAATATTGATTATGCCAAATCGATATTTGACCGTCATGATTTAGTTCATTTTATCTCTTTAGATGATGAAAGTAAGATTGATGATGCTTTAGAGAACAATATTAAGGTTGTCTTTAGTGCACTTACATGTGAAAACGATCCTACTGCTCGTATCTTAAACTATAAAAGTAGTAGTGAAGCAGAGTTATCTGTAAAAGCTGTTAGAGCCCTTAATAAAGTTGACCGAATATTTGTTCCAAGTGAAAAAGCACGGGACTACCTAGTGAAAAACGATGTTATTTCACCTATTTCCATTGTTACTCCCGGAGTCAATTTATCCCGTTTTGTTTTAACAGGTGATGCCTCCGATAATGTTTTCTATGATTATAACCAAATTGAGCGTGGCACCAAATTCATCGTCTCAATTGGTACATATGAAAAGAAAGAGCAACTCTTAAGAATTATAGAGATTGCTAAATTATGTCCAAAATATATGTTCTTCTTCATTGGAGTTGAAGGTAAAGAACGTAAATTATTTAAGATTAAAAATATTCCAAGCAATTTAAGATTATCACCAGTTGTTAATGATGAGATTTATTGCTCCATGATGAAAAACGCTTCGATATATTTAGTTCTTAATTCTAATAGTGCATCTCCATTAACTTTATTAGATGCAATGGCTAGTAAGACTCAAATTATCTCAGCAACAATGGATGAGGCTATTTATTTAAATGAAACGCGCGCATACGCGTGTGCATCATTAGAAGAAACCGCTAATCTTATTAACACATATATGGAAGGCAATATTGCTTCTACAATTGATGAAGCTTATGAATTTGCTAAAGAAAACTCTTTATCTAAATTAGGTGAAGAGCTTGAAAAAGAATATGAGTTAGTCTTGAAAGGAAATACTAAAAATGATTGATCAAAAACTTATTTTAGAAAACCCAGAAGAAATTGCTAAAAAGTTAGCTAAGAAAGGTTGCGTTGTTGATTTTAAACCTTTCTTAGATTTAGTTTCTCGTCGTAAAGAATTATTAATTAAGGTTGAAAACGCGAAAGCAGAGCGTAATAAATTATCTGCTTCTGTTCCTGAAGTTAAGAAATCCGGTGGAGATGTTACCCAAATTTTTGCTAGAGTTAAACAAATTGCAGCTGAAACTGCTGATGATGAAAAAGAATTAGCAAAGATTGAAGAAGATATTAAAAACTTCTTATTACCTCTTCCAAATATTCCAGATGATGACTTACTTCCAGGTGGTAAAGAAAATAATAAAGTTATCCATTCTTATGGAGAAGTTAAAGAATTTGGTTTTGAAGCCAAAAACCACGTTGATCTTTGTGAATCTCTTGGCTTAATTGATTATGCTAGAGGCGCTAAGATGTCTGGACATGGTTGCTGGGTTTATACTGGCTTAGGCGCTCAACTTGAATGGGCTTTATTAAACTTCTTCATTTCTGAACACTTAAAAGATGGTTATGAATTCATTCTTCCACCTCATATCTTGAATTACGAATCTGGTTATGTTGCAGGCCAATTCCCTAAATTTATTGATGATGTATTCTCATTAAAAGATGTTGAACCTGCAAAATTCATTCTTCCAACCGCTGAAACAGCCTTAGTTAATTTACATCGTAATGAGATTTTAAGTGAAAACGAACTTCCAAAGAAATATTTTGCTTATACCCCATGCTATCGTAAAGAAGCTGGCGCCTATCGTACTGAAGAAAGAGGCATGATTAGAGGATATCAGTTTAATAAAATTGAAATGTTCCAATATACCACCGAAGAACAAGATATGCCTGCTTTCGAAGAATTAGTTAAAAAAGCTGTATCTTTAATGGAAAAACTTGGTTTAACCTTCCGTGTTTCTAAATTAGCCGCTGAAGATATTAGCGCTTCTATGGCAAGAACATACGATATCGAAGTATATATTCCATCTATGGGAATCTTTAAAGAAGTATCATCCGTTTCTACTGCTCACACCTATCAAGCTAGAAGAGGTATGATCCGCTACCGTGATAAAGAAGGTAAAGTTAAATATGCTTGTACCTTAAATGGTTCCGGCTTAGCAACAAGCCGTGTCTTCCCAGCAATTATTGAACAATATCAACAAGCTGATGGCTCAGTAATTATCCCAGAAGTCTTAAGACCATTTATGGGTGGCTTAGAAAGAATCTATCCTAAGAAAAAATAAGTTAAATTAATCAAAAAATATGGCAGAAGTCCCTTCTTTTGGCTTCTGCTTTTCTTTTTATATTTATTTATATATAATAAATGAGCCATCGCGATGTATTACTGCGAACCAGGTCAGGATGGGAACATAGCAGCCTTAAGCAACTAATGCATGTGCGGTGGTTTATTAATTTATGAACCAAGATGAAAAGTTTATGTTACTAGCACTTAAAGAAGCCAAGAAGGCTCTTTTAATTGATGAAGTGCCAGTTGGATGTGTTATTGTTTTTAACAATAAAGTAATCGCTAGAGGATATAATAAACGCGAGAAAGAGCAAGACGCGACTAGTCACGCTGAAATTAACGCAATTCGAAAAGCTTCAAAGAAAATTAATAACTGGAGACTTTGTGACATGGATTTATATGTTACAGTTGAACCTTGCATTATGTGCGCTGGTGCAATAATGTGGTCTAGGTTTAGAAGAGTTATTTATGGTGCAAAAGATCCTAAAGGTGGTGCCCTAGGAACATCTATTAATATCTTTGATACACCTAATATTAATCATCACCCAGAGATCGTTGGTGGCGTTTTAGAAGAAGAATGCTCATTAATAATTAAAAATTATTTTAAAGAAAAAAGAACGAAATAGGCTAGTTCCTATATATTTTTTGAAATATTTTTCCCAAATCTATATTATTCTTTTTTGACATTGTATGAATTTTAATTCATACTTTTTATTAAAGGTTTTATATGAAAAAGAAATTAGCTAAGTTTTATAAACAAATCGAAGACGCCACTAGCTTTGATATAAACCCTAGTGTTGGTTTAACTGCAGATCAAGTTAAAACTAGAATTGAAGAAGGCTTAGTTAATAAACCTCCTAAACACGTCACAAAATCTTATTGGAAAATTTTATCTGATAACTTAATTAACTTTTTTAATATTCTTCTTTTTGCGATTGCTGTTGTAATGGTTATCGCTCAAGTTGAGATTAAATATTTTGCGTTTCTTATTATTTTAATAATAAATATTGGAATTGGCTTATATCAAGATATTCGCGCACGTAAATTGGTAGATAAATTACAAGTTGTTACTTCTCCTCGAGTTATTGTTTTAAGAAATGGAGAAGAAATTGAAGTAAGTTCAAAAGAAGTTGTACTTTCTGATGTCTTAATCTTAAAAACTGGTGATCAAATTATCGTTGATGGTGAACTTATTGAAGGAAGTTTAGAAGTTAATGAATCTTTATTAACTGGTGAGTCCTTAGATATTAAAAAAGAAGTAGGTTCTAAAGTTCTTTCCGGCTCATTTGTTACAGGTGGCCGTGCCAAAATTGTTGTTAAAACTATTGGTAGAGGTAGCTATGCTGAAAGATTACAAGAACAAGCTAGATCATTTAAAAGACCTAAATCAGAAATCATTACATCAATAAAACGCGTTTTTAAAATTATTGGTTTCTTTGTTGTTGCTCTTGGTACGGCCTTAATTATTACTTATGCAGTTCAAGGGAAGTTCTCTTTTAATCCTGATGGAACTGTTCAAGGATCTTCCTTTCAAACAGCTATTACTAGTGTTTCCGGCTCATTGGTATCTATGATACCAACTGGCATGTATTTATTAACATCTTCCACCTTAGCAGTTGGCGTTATTAGACTTGGTAGAAAACGCATGCTTGTCCAAGAGCTCTACTGCATCGAAATGTTAGCGAGAGTAGATACTCTTTGTTTAGATAAAACCGGAACCATTACTGATGGTACAATGAATGTCTCCGATGTAATAACTTTAGGCGAATTAACTAAGAATGATATTGGCGATATTGTATTAAGTTTAACTAAAGGTACAGGCGACACTAATAGCACCTCGAACGCTTTCCTAAAAGCCTTCGAAAACAATAAATTGTTAGAAGTTCATTCTTCTATTCCTTTCTCAAGCAAACGCAAATACTCGGCTGTTTTACTTAAAAATGGTTTAACTTATGCGATTGGAGCAAGAGAATTTGTTGGATTAACCGATGAAAAAATTATTAAGAAATGTGAAGGGTTTGAAGCAGAAGGTTTAAGAGTTTTGGTCTTAGTTTCTAGCGCTAAACCAATTGATGTTGAAAGACCATTATCTAATTTAAAACCTGAAGCTATTTTAGTTCTTGAAGATAATATTAAACCTGATGCAATTACTAACATTGAATGGTTTAAGAAAAATGGGGTTACAACTAAGATTATTTCTGGTGATAACGCATTAAGTGTTAGTAAGATTGCTGCTAAAGTTGGTGTTCTTGATGCTAATAAGTATGTTTCATTAGATGGGATGCCACTTGATGAAGTAAGAAAAATAGCAAATCAATATACTGTGTTTGGACGTGTTTCTCCTGAACAAAAAGAAGCTTTAGTTACTGCGATGAGAGAAGAAGGCCATGTGGTTGCTATGACTGGGGATGGTGTTAACGATATTTTAGCTCTTAGAAGTGCTGATTGTTCTATTGCTATGGCGTCAGGTTCTCAAGCTGCAAAAAACAGCGCGCACCTCGTCTCTTTGGATTCTAATTTCTCTGCTTTACCAGATGTTGTTGCAGAAGGTAGAAGAGTTATTAATAACTTACAAAGAACATGTTCTTTATTCTTATGTAAAACATTCTTTGCGGCATTTATGACCTTATTATTTACAATCCTTGGTTGGATTGATTCTTCATATATTTTCCCATACAGCACACCAAACTTATATGTTTGGGAATTACTCACTATTGGTATGGCATCATTCTTCTTAGCGTTCCAACCAAACAACGAACGCTTGAAAAATACCTTCAATCAAAATATTTTAAAGAACTCGGTTCCAGGTGCTGCTATCCAAATACTTGTTGCGACTATTTTACTTATTATTCACTGGAACAATAGAGATTTTATTGATTTAGAAACTATGATTACGATGACTGTCATGGTTTTCTCATTTACCAGCTATATTGTCTTACTTACAATTTGTTTCCCATTCGATATATATCGAGCAGTCTTATCTATCGGAATATTTATAATGATGATTCTATTATTTATCATAGATAAATTTGCGTATATGGCTGTTACAGGAAAGAGTTTCTTTGATATTACTTATGAAACAATTAATGGCTCCAACTGGTGGATTATGCTTGCTGTGGCAGTTGGTACAATTTCTATCTACTTATTAGCGGTTAATTTAATCGATATTTATATGAAAAAATTAGAAAGAGAAGGAAAAATTAAATGAGAATTAACAAAGAAGTCGAATATGCATTAAAAAATAATCTCCCTGTTGTGGCACTTGAATCTACGATTATTTCACATGGAATGCCATATCCAAAAAATGTTGAAACTGCGATGAAGGTTGAAGCAGAAGTTCGTGAAAATGGAGCTATTCCTGCGACAATCGGTATTATTGATGGCGAACCAGTTATTGGTATGTCGCCAGAAGAAATAGAAGAATTCGGTAAAAGAGGCGGAATTAAAAAAGTATCTCGTAGAGATATCCCAGTTGTTATCGCTAAAAAAGAATGGGGGGCTACAACTGTTTCTGCCACAATGATATTTGCTGCTTTAGCTGGTATTGAAATATTTGTTACTGGTGGTGTTGGCGGTGCTCATCGTGGAGTTCAAGAAACATTTGATATTTCTCGTGATTTAGAAGAACTTGGCTCTACTAATGTGACAGTTGTTTCCGCCGGTGTTAAAGCAATTTTAGACTTAAAAGTTACTTTAGAAATTTTAGAAACTAAAGGCGTTCCTGTCCTTTCTTACCAAACTGATGAATTCGCTGATTTCTACACTAGACATTCTGGAATTAAAATGGAAAATATCGTAAATTCCCCTGCAGAAATCGCTTCAATCATTAAAGCTAAACGTGATTATAAGCTTGATGGTGGTATTTTAGTGGCTAATCCAATTCCACAAGAATTTGCAATGGATGATGTTGTTATTAATGGCGCTATCTCTAAAGCTTTAAAAGAATGCGAAGACAAGCACATTGAAGGTAAAGACGTTACGCCATTCTTATTAAAACGTATTGTTGAATTAACCGGTGGAGATTCTTTAGAATCAAACATTAAGTTAGTTATTAATAACGCTAAATTAGGAGCGAAAGTTGCTAAAGAACTTTGTGAATTAAGAAAATGAAAACCGAAGGAAAATTTAGAGATGGCTTGATCGAACTAATGAATGATGTCCCACTTAGTGAGATAAACGTTGTCATGCTTTGTGACTATGTTCATTCTAACCGTCAAACATTCTATTATCATTACCGTGATATCTCCGATGTAATTGAGAGCATTTTCCTCAAGGAAAAGATTGGTATTGGTAAAAAGATGACTGATTTTGAAGCAATTAATAAAGTTTTCGTTAACTATGTTAATGTTTCGTACCGTTTTATTTCTGAAGTTGTTAAATCATATGCAGGCGATAAATTTTCTGATTTTGTTTTCTCATTCTATTATCGCCACTTAATTAACATTGCGAGCAAATCTCAAAAAGCGGATGTTAATTATTCAATGATAGTTAGATACATTTCGACGATTATGGCGAAAGAATTAAATTTCTGGGTTTCCACAAAACGTAAAGAAAAGAGTGCAGATTTATTAAAAAGAACCGATGTTTTATGGAACTATTTATCGGCTAGATATTTAAGTGATTTAAAGAAGGCAAGAATATAATTTCTTGATATATATTGGTTTCGTGTTAAAATTTGATTACTTCGAAAGAAGAACTCCACTAAGCAAATTAACGAAATGTACACGTTGGTTGGCACTCGTTAACCAAAGCTTAATTAGGAGTGAATTTAATATACACTCCTATGGAGGTGTTTTTTATGAAAAAAGAAGATATTGCTAGTTTTATTGTCTATATTCTCATGCTAACAATTGCCTTGTTAGTAGGTCTTTTAGTTATTCAACCAATCTTCCAATCTGGGACAGTCTTTAGTGGTCCTGCTGGAATGTCATACTTATGGACATTTTTAATTATTCTTGGAGCCTTACTATTTAACATTATTATGTTAGAAGTGTTCCATGTTTTAGGTGGTAAAGCCGGTAAATACAATATTGTTTCATTTAATGTTCTTGGATTTTGCTTTTATAAAGCAGCTTCTAAATGGAAATTTGCTTTTAGATCATTCGATGGTTTAACCGGCGAAACAATTCTCTCTCCAAAGAGCGAAAAATCTAGCCCAAAAGCATTTGTTTGGTTCCCACTTCTTGGCTATTTAGTTGAATTAATTGTAGGAATTATCCTTTATTCAATTGGAAGCGGAAAAGGCAATACCGATGCAGGCTTAAAGATTGTTGCTATTACTGCGATTGTCTTTGTGGCAGTTTCCTCTATGATTGCGTTATATAACTTTGTTCCACTTCGTCTTGATTCAATGACTGATGGATATCGTTTAACATTAATTTCTAAACCAATTAACGTTGAAGCTTATAACGAACTTATGAGAATTGAAAATCTTCAAAGAGAAGGCAAGGAAATTGATAATATCAAAGTGTTTGATGAAATTACTGAATTTACAGCATCATTAAATCTTATTTCTGTTTACGATAATTTAGGTAAAAGAAACTTCTACGAAGCTGAAAAGATGATTGATAAAATTATCGAAAATCCAGACAAGATTTCTAATGCGACAAGATATCGTTTACTTGCTCAAAAGCTTTATATTAAGATTCTTACTTTATCTTTAGAAGAAGCTTCAAAATATTACGAAGAAAATATTCCTGATGAAGTTAGAAGATTTATCTCTAACGACTTATCAATGGAATCTGTTAGAGCATATGTTTTAATTGCCGGCTTACTTGATGAATCTAGAGGAGAAGTTCAATATGCTAACTCTAGAAAGCCTAAAGCAATGAAACGCGCTTTAACTAGCCGCGCTAATATTGAAGAAGAATTATATAATGATGCGATTAATAAAGTTAAAGAAGCTCATCCTGACTGGGATTTAAGTCAACCTAGCTAATAAATAATTGTTATTAATTGACCCACTTCGGTGGGTTTTATTTTTCCCAAATAGTGGACTTCTTATGTATTTTTAACAAAAAAAGACCCATCCAAGACGGGTCTTAATAAAGCACATATTCTAGTCTTTTTCTTCGTAACGAGCGTTATCCTCGCGAGGATAATCTTCTGGAGAAGATATATCGTTGTCGTCTAACGAGAAGACACAGAATTTATCCGTACTTTTTAGGAAGATGTTCAAGTTGTCATTTAGAAAATCTTGGGGAGAAAGACGGAAATATTTGCAAATATTTTTAACGTCGTTCTCATCTGGTTCATCACCAGCGTACCATCTATCGAGAGCATCTTTGGCAAGGTAAAACTTTTTAGTGAACCTTCTTTTAGACCACTTTGTGGTTTTAATGATGAAATCAATTTTTTCGATGGTTTTCATTTTTCTAAATTATTCTGCTTTTTCTTCTTCTTTAACTTCTTCGGCTTCTTTTTTAGCTTTTTTGCCTTTTGGAGCTTCTTTAGCTTTTAAAAGATCACGAATTTGAGTAAGAAGTTCGTTTGTTGTTGGTTCTGGAACACCTGGTTCAGGTGGTACAGGTCTTTCTTCTGGATGCTTTTGATAATAAGCTTCAAGTCTTAAGGCGTCGAGTTCTTCTTTCTTAGCATGTGCATATGCAACTGCTTTGATAATGATGAAGAGGATAATAGCAATAATTAAGAAGTTAATGATTGCATTAATAACATCGCCCCAGTTAATGACGTTAACTACATCAGCGTCATATTTGACACCCCAATAGGTAACAACATTTGCGCTTTCTGCTGTAGCAAGCGCTTTTTCAGGATTTAAGACTGTAACGAATCCTTGTAAACCGCCTCCAGTGAACATAGCAATTAAAGGCATGAACACTTTATTAACGATTGCGTTAACGATTGCGCTAAACGCACCGCCAATAATGACACCAACAGCCATATCAATGACGTTGCCACGTGTAATGAATTCTTTGAATTCAGTTAAAAAGCCTTTTTTATCTTTGTTCTTTTTTGACATTGTTCTTCCTCCTTTTGTCGTTATTATAATTCAAACGCTATTCAAAATAAACTTATATTAATATATAATCTAAAAATGTAACGAGAGGTTATTTATGAATAAAGTTAAAGTTATTTGTGATTCAACAGTTGATCTTAATCAAGATATGTATGAAGCTCTTGATGTTGTAGTCATACCATTAAGCATTAATTTTGGTGAAGATGCCTACGATGATGGAACTCAAATTACTCCAGATCAAATGTATAAAATGATCGAAGAAAAAGGTGAACTTCCACATACTGCCGCAGCGGTCCCACTCAAAATTGAAGAAGTATTTAGAAAATATATTGATGAAGGATACGATATTATTTTCACTGGAATTGGTAGTAAATTATCATCTACAATTCAAAATGCAAACATTGCTAAAAACGCAATTGAAGGGGCTTCTGATAGGATTTTTATCTTAGATTCCAATAATTTATCATCTGCATCAGGCTTACTTGTTTTGAAGATGTGTAAATATAGAGACGAAGGAAAATCCGCTAAAGAAATTTACGATTTAGTTCTTCCTTTAGTGCCAATGGTTTCTGCTCAATTTGCTGTTGATAAATTAGATTATCTCCATAAAGGTGGAAGATGCAGTGGTGCTAGTAAAATCTTTGGTCACATTCTCCATATCCATCCAGTGATTAAAGTTGTTGATGGCGGAATGATTGTTTATAAAAAACCACGCGGAAAACTAAAAGCAGGTATTGATGAACAAATCTTAGAACTTAAGAATGATTTACCAAATGTCGATATGGACAATATCATGATTACTGATTCTGGTGTCAGTGATGAAGATAAACAATATTTCCATGATGAAGTTGCTAAATTAGTTGATCCAAGCATTATTAGACATACACGCGCAGGTTGCGTTATCTCTTGCCACTGTGGTCCAGGCACAATTGGTGTCTTATATATCAAAACCAAATAAGATATTTTATAAAATAAAATAAGTTCGGAATTACCGAACTTATTTTTTATATGTTACATAAGATTTAGATGTGATCTTGAACCATTGATGTTCTTGTTTTAAGATTCTTTGAATTGCGAACTTACCAGACATAAGTGCTAATGGAACTCCACCTGGCATTTGAATCCATTGACCAGCAATATAGAGATTCTTTAAACCTTTAATTTTGCCAGAGTGCATAAGCATTGAACTTCTAAAGTCGAGTCCGAATGGCATATATGCTCCGCGATAGGCATTACAATAACGTTTGTAGGTCATTGGAGTGGCAACATCAATTGGAGTAAGTGCACCCTTTAAGGATGGGAATCTTTCTTCAATGAGTTTCATTACATAGTTAGATAATCTTTCTTTTTCTTTTCTATATAATTCCTTGTTTTTATATAACTTCTCCCAGAAAGAGAAATCGAAGTCATCTTGTGGAATCATAACATTGAAGAAGTTTGAATCCCCGTTAATGAACGAATCATCATAGGAATAATCTTTGAATTTGATACAGGTGTGATAGGAATTTCCAACACGATATGGCTTAGTATCGAATTGATAAGTATGAGTCACATTTAATTCTTTAAACTTCTCAGTTTTGATTGCATAAGAAATATAAACATCTGATGGAACACTATAGATGACTGGGTTTTTGAATCTCTTATCAAAAGCAGGATCTAAGTATTCACCTTTAAGTAAATGCTTAAGGGTTTCGTGAGCATCGCAGGCTGTAACAACGTAGTCAGCGTAGATTTTCTCACCCTTTTTAGTTTCAATACCAATAGCTTTATTCTTTTTAATAATAATTTCTTTAATTTCTTGATTATATCTAATGAAACCACCATTACGACTATATTCATCAACCATTCTTTGAACCATTGATAATGATCCACCTCTTTTAACACCACCATTACGGACACAGTTTGTACCATAAGCATATAAGGTGCCATATAGATTATTCTTGCCTGGAATGATATTCGCTAAAGCATAACGGATAAGTGGGGATTTAAATCTTTCCGCATATTGTGCACAAGACATTTTGAATGTGGAATTGTACATAGGCATATATGGAAGAAGTTTAAGTCCAACTTCAGTTAAACGAACAAAATCCATTAAACCAACAGGAGCATCCATTGGAAGTGGCATATTTTGAATCTTAATAATTAATTTAACTAATTTTTTAATTTCTTTAGTGTCTTCTGGGGAGATTTCAATTAAATGTTTTTCAAGTTTGTTTAAATCAGTATAAAAAGTTAAAGTTTGGCCTTGATATTCTATTGTTCCAAAGTTTTCTGGATGAATGATGTCTTCTTGATCAAAAGCATCAACGTCTTTCCACATTTCATTTAATTGAGTACCTTCTTTAGTACCAGTCAACCAGTGAATACAGCCATCAATTAAGAAACCTTTACGCTTCCAAGACATGCATAAACCACCAGCAATTGGGTTCTTTTCATAAATTTCACTTATGAAACCATGCTTCTGTGCGTATATACCGGCGGTGAGTCCTGCGATTCCTCCACCGATAATGATAATTTTCTTTGGATTCGTATTTTTCATTGTTCGTCAATGATATTAATCTTTTTCCCTTTTGTCTATTATTATTTATTATAAGCGTTTACTTTTTGGAATAAAATGTTCCAAATAATTGAAACTTTGAGGATTAACTTCAAAAATATGTTGCGAAATAGAAATAGTTCTTTATAATGTCTCGCGAATCTAATTCGTACTAGATTTTCCATCTCTTTGCCCAAATTGATCTTAGGAAGTTATTATGAATTAGATTTTTTTAATTTAAAAGTTGCTCAGTCTGATTCTTAATGATATGATTTACAAGCAAACTTTCTTTAGAACCCAATCGTGGTCTAAGGCGGAAGGAGTTAAAAATATGAAAAAAGGAATTCACCCAGCATCCCATAAGGTCACAGTTACATGTGTCTCCTGTGGTGCAACATTTGAAACCCACTCAACAAGTAAGGAATTACACGTTGATACATGTTCCAATTGTCATCCATTCTACACTGGCAAACAAAGATTCGTTCAAGCCGATGGTAGAGTTGACAGATTCAACAAAAAATACGGTCTCAAATAATCGTTATAAAATGAAAGATATCGCCTACAGTTATGTAGGCTTTTCTTTTGCTTAATGCTTTATTTAATATAAAGAGAGTGATAAAATCTTTATGCTTTTATTAATCGAAGAACAAGGAGTACCTCATATGAAAAACAAGTTCTACATTACAACCCCAATTTATTATCCAAGCGCCAATGCCCATATCGGACACGCTTATTGCACAGTTATGTGTGATATTTTAGCTAGATATAAACGAATGCGCGGTGTAGAAACTTATTTCTTAACTGGTACAGATGAACATGGCGAAAAGATTCAAAAGAATGCCGCTTTAAAAGGCGTTACTCCACAAGAATTCGTTGATGAAATTGCGGGTAATTTCAAAAATCTTTGGAAAGCAATGAAGATTTCTAACGATGATTTTATTCGTACAACCGAAGAAAGACATATCAAGGTTGTTCAAGATGTTTTCTCTAAACTCTATAATAACGGGGATATTTATCTCGGGAACTACGAAGGATGGTATTGTACACCATGTGAATCGTTCTGGACTGACACTCAAGTTGGTGAAGAACATCTCTGCCCAGATTGCCATCGCGAAGTTCATAGAGATAAAGAAGAAGCCTATTTCTTTAACACTAAAAAATATTTACCTGAATTATTAGACATAATGGAAAAGAATCCTAAATTCATTCTTCCAATTTCGCGTAAGAATGAGATGTTTAATACATTCATTAAACCTGGATTAGATGATTTATGTGTTTCTAGAACAACCTTTGACTGGGGTGTTCAAATTAGAGAAAATCCAAAGCATGTTATTTATGTTTGGATGGACGCATTAACTAACTATATTTCTGCTCTTGGCTATCATTCTGAAAACGAAGAATTATACAAAAAATTCTGGGAAGATCCTGATTGTGAAATCGTTCATGTTGTTGGTGCAGATATCTCTAGATTTCACGTCATTTATTGGCCAATGTTCCTTTTAGGAATTGGTGCTAGAGTCCCAGACAGGGTATTTGTGCATGGTTTATTAGATTTAAACGGTGAAAAAATGTCTAAATCTAGAGGTAATGTCGTCTCACCTCTTCCACTTATAGAAAGATATGGTGTTGATGCAGTTAGATGGTTCCTTGCTAAAGAATTTAGCTTTGGTAGTGACGGTAGATTCTCTCCAGAATTATTTGTTGAAAGAACCAACATGGATTTAGCTAATAACTTTGGCAATTTAGTTTCTAGAACATCTTCAATGATCGTTAAATATTTTGACGGGGTTGTTCCTGAACTTAAGAATCCAAATGAAAAGATTAAAGAAATTGAACATCTCACTAAGAAAACAATCCTTGCTTATGAAAACTATTTAGATGATCTAAAAGTTAACGAAGGATTTAGTGAAGTTATTGATTTACTTAATGTTGCTAACAAATACATTGAAGAGTCTCAACCTTGGGTTTTATCTAAAGAAGGTCGAGTTGAAGAACTTGGTAATGTAATGGCGGTCTTAGTTAATACAATTATGGTTGCCGCTAAATTATTATCTCCTGCTTTAGTGGAAACATTAGACAAGGTTTATGACATCTTTGGAATTAAGGAAGAATTAAGAAACTACGAAGCGTTACAAAAATTCTGTCCATATGCTGGATCTAATGTAACTAAGGGTAATGCCTTATTCCCAAGATTAGATATGAATGTTGAAACCGAATATATTCATTCCTTATCTGCTAAATAAAATATTCAATTAAGCCCACTTCGGTGGGTTTTATTTTTCCCAAATAATTGATTTCCTATATGTTTTTTGAATTTTTCTATTAATAATACAAAAGATAATTTATTATAAAATTATGATTATTAAAGTGTCTCACAAATTATTAATCCATTTTATGAAGAGTGGGGATAAAAAATTTATGAAAACCCACAAAACTTTTGGCAACATCAATGTAAAGAAAGATGTGCAATATATTCCAGATGGAACTTGGGCTCATAGACTAGATATTGTTTATCCAGCTGAAAATAGTAATGGTATAACTCTTTTATGTATTCATGGCGGAGCTTATGTCCATGGCGGAAAAGATGAAACTTTAATATATGCCTCTTATTTTGCTAGTCGTGGTTTTACTGTTGTTGTTATGAACTATAGATTAGCAAGTGTAAAAGAAAAGATATCCTTAAAAGAACAAATTCACGACGTATTTTATTGTCTAGAATTCATTAGACAAAACCGTGTCTACTATAAACTTGATACTGACCGTTTTGCGATTATTGGTGATTCCGCTGGTGGACATTTATCATTATTAACAAACATCATTTACCATGATGAAGAAGCTCGTCAATATTTTGGCATTAATCGTTTACCGGATATATTGCCAAAGTGCTATGCACTTAATTCCCCAATGTTTGATTATCCAAGCTTAATTAAGTATTCAAGTAAATATATGTCTAATAAAGGAATGAAAAACATCTTCTCGGTTAATTATAAAGACCCTGATTATCAAAGATTAAATTCCCCAAGATATTATTTTCATAAAAAATTAGATTTAGAACCATTCTTCGCATCAACTTCGCTTCATGATTTCTATCGTTTCCAAACAGTTTTATTAATAAAAGATTCAAAAGAACTAGGTTATAACTTCGAATATATCGATGAACAATCCCCTGATAAAAAGATTGGTCATGTCTATAATCATTTTGTTTTTGAAAACGAAGGAAAATGCTGCAACGAAAAGATGATTGAATTCATTTTGAAACATGTATGTTGAAATAGTGCTCTTACTAAAGTAAAATCTTTCCTATGGCAAAATTAGATCAAAGAAAAACACCATACTTAGACGCATTAAAGAAATATACCAAATCCGGTATAACTCCTTTTGATGTTCCTGGACATCATATGGGTGGTGTTTCAAATAAACTCAAAGACTACTTAGGTGACACCGTTTACCTATCAGATGTTAACGCTCCTTATGGACTTGATAATCTTTCTAATCCTCAAGGCGTGCTTCTTGAAGCAGAAAAATTAATGTCTGATTTTACTGGTGCAAAACAATCATATTTTCTAATTAACGGGACTTCTAGCGGGATTATCGCGATGATAATGGCGGCTTGTAAGGCTCATGATAAAATCATTTTACCAAGAAACGTTCATAAATCTATCGTCAGCGCTTTAGTTGTTTCTGGTGCTTCTCCAGTTTATATCATGCCTAAACTTGATAGCGAACTTGAGATCGCAAACCAACCAACTGTTGAAGAATATATACACGCGATGAACAAGTATCCAACTGCTAAAGCGATATTTGTTATTAACCCAACATATTTTGGTGTCGTTAATGATTTAAAGCGTTTAGTAGAAGAAGCTCATTCACGTGGAATGGC
>CAMOYS010000006.1 GCA_946630435.1 uncultured Caryophanales bacterium
CATCATTACCCTTATATCAAAACATATCTAGTACAAAAAGATTTCGACCAAAACAACAGTGCAATGCTATTTTAGTCGAAGTTGTATATTTATCGACAATTGGAGGCACAATTGATTGCCAATACACGTACATAAAGGTGCGTGTTTTTATTTATATGAAATACAAAAGTAATCTAAAAATGCTTTAATGGTGTCCTGTCCATCTAAACAAGTATCAATTAAATAGCCTTTTTCTTGATTCCAGTTTTTTAGGCCTCGATAATAGAACATCTTTTTGCTATCCAAGATAATGAACGGAACAATATTGTTTTTTAAACATTCCTTAAATGCGATTAGTCGCCCAACTCTACCATTGCCATCTTGGAAAGGGTGGATTCGTTCAAATTTGACATGAAACTCCACTATTTCTTCGAAAGCATGATTTTCTTTTTTATTATAATCATCAAGAAGTTTGTGCATTTCTGAAGCCACTAATCTAGGATTAGTTGTTTCCATGCCTCCAACTTCATTTGGCAACTTTTTATATTCACCAACAGCAAAATAGGGAAGCCTTGAATCATTTGTGTTCGATTTTAGTATTTTATGTAGTTCTTTTATGAATGGTTCACTAAGTTGATAATTAGCAAAATCAATAACTCGATCGATTGCGGTAAAGTGATTAATTGTTTCAATGATATCATCAACTTTTTTGCTGGTGTTTTTATCTACTCCAATAGTTCTCGTTTCAAAAATATACCTAGTTTCATCGTGAGTTAATTCATTGCCTTCAATATGATTTGAATTATATGTGAGATCAATCATTAATTTATAATAAATGCCACCTTTAACCTGATTGTTCTTTTCAAAACGAAGCCTTTCTAATAAATAATTTTTGTTTTCTTTTTCATTGCTTCTAATAGGTTTTTTGGTACCTTCAGGAATCATCCAAGTCTTTCCAACTAAAATAGCGCCTTCTACTCTGCCTAAGGCGCAGTAATTGCGGACACTTCTTTCCGATAAATTCCATTTAATAGATGCTTCTTTGACTGTTATGAATTTATTCATAACAATATTATATACTTATCGGCAAGAAATGCAATAGTTTATTATTCTTATCTATTTTTTGCCGATAGTATGTGTGCGGACAATTGGACTTCACTGCCCGTATGTGTATCGACAATTGATCTTAAAACCATGTCCGTGTATCGA
Source organism: uncultured Caryophanales bacterium (assembly GCA_946630435.1). GTDB lineage: Bacteria > Bacillota_I > Bacilli_A > RFN20 > CAG-826 > Fiminaster. Next base: position 1,189 of record CAMOYS010000006.1, read on the forward strand.
CATTTAAGGGCATCATGATTGAAATAGTCCCAAGAAAATGGGATTTTTTCTTGAAAAATATAGTATTTATATTACAATATACTCGAAAGTTAGTAACTTTAAAGTATATAAAGGAGTATTTAACTATGTTTGTAGGTAGAGAAAAAGAATTAAGGCAACTAAATCGCGCTTTTGAATCAAAAAGCAAAGAATTAGGTGTTATTTATGGAAGACGTAGAATCGGAAAAACAAAGCTTATCGATCACTTTGTGAAAGACAAGCCACATTTGTTTTATCAGGCAAAAGAGGATAGTTCATATGGCAATTTACGTTCATTTTCTTATGAATTAAATAAATTGATGTCTTTGCCTTTAGATTTTGTATATTCAAGTTGGCAAGCTGCTTTAGATGCTTTATCTGGATTTTTTAAAAATTCTAGATTTATTTTATGCATCGATGAATATCCATTTATTACTAAGCAAGATAAATCGTTCTCGTCTGTTATCGAAGAATTTTATGATCATTCAAATGACAATTTAATGTTATTAATTTCTGGATCCGATGTATCTTTTCTTAAAAAAGAAATAAGAAATAAGAAATCCCCGTTATATAAAAGAAAGACATTTGAGATGAATGTACAAAAGCTTCCATTAGAAGAGGCTTTGCAATTCTTTAATGGTGTTGATAAAGAAACAACATGTTCTTTTCTATCACTTATGTCCACTTTCCCTTATTACTTATCTGCAATCAATACAAATAATACATTTGAAGATGAAATTAAGAGATTGGTAATAAACGAATATGGTCCATTTTTCAATCTTCCAGAAAACGTTTTATCAAAATCAAACAAACCAGATATTTATAACGCTATTCTATTCGCAATCGCTAATAGAAAAACAAACATATCAGACATTTCTACATTCATTAAAGAAGAAACGGGAAAAGTTTCTAAATATTTAACGACTCTATTAGATTCAGAAGTTGTTGGAAAAAGAACTACATTCAATGGAAACAAGAAAAACAATTACTATGTAATAACAGATCCTCTTCTTAAATTTTGGTATAAAGTTGTATACCCAAATCAAGGCAGAATTATTATCAATCCTGATATGATTTTTGACGAAATAAAAACAGACTTAAAACAAGCTGTCGAATTTGGATTTGAAGATGTATCTTTACTTTATCTCAATAAACTCAATAGAACCGGAAAACTTGGTCGCGTTTATCCAGAAATACAAACATTCAAAGCAGACAATACGAGATTGGGAAGATCGGTAGAAATAGATGGTTTAGCAGAACAAGATGGTCACTTATTAGTTGTTGAATGCAAATATAGAAAAGATATATTCACATTAGAAATGTTCGAGCATCTCAAAGAAAGCGATTCTATATTTAATAAGAATTTAATAAGGGAATACTATCTATTTTCTAAATCCGGTTTTGATGAAAAAATAAAAGAAACATTCAATGTTAAGCTAATTGATTTAAATACCTTACTCTCATAATTCATTAATCGACAATTGGAGACATCATTGATTGTCAAGACACATACGAAAAAGTGTGTGTTTTCTATATTTTTCAATTAGTTTTATTAACCCCATGAGGAATCTTTTTCCACTTTACTTCTTTAACAAACATCGCTTCTAAATCTAATGGAACTTGTAGCAAGAAGAAGAAAGGCGACAATAAGGCTCCAAAGAATAAAGGCCAGAATGGTTGCTTTCTATATCTTCCACGAGAACCAATAAGAATAGCTAAAACAGTGATATACGAAGAAATAAAGAACGATGCAATTGTTTTAATAATGCCAAATAAAGCACCAGTATTCCAAGACATAAATAAATTCTGATACCAAGTCAGATCAGCGTTCCAATATAAGAATGCTTCCTCTAAAGAAACGCCAAATAAAGGCGATAAAAGTAGTAAGAGATATTGCAAAGCAAAAATGAAGAATAATTGAAGAGGAATAAAAGAGTTAAATGTTAAGGCCACAAATAGAGAAACTTTATTCTTTTTAGTCTTATCAAACATAGCTTTGAAGAATCTAGTGAAGTATTTCTTACTAACTGTGTTTTGTCCTTTCGCCCATCTTAATCTCTGGTTCCACATTGTTTTAAAACGAGTTGGTTGTTCATCATAAAACACGGCCTCATCGACATAATGAATTGTGTTACCTTCTAAAGTCTTATCCGCGCTGAATTCGATATCTTCAGTAATACTTGTGTAGTTCCAACCATTTTCTAACATGCAAGTTGGAATAATGTAACCACATCCAGTAATACGGGTAGAGACATTGAAGTTTTCTCTTCCCACAAATGTTAATACGCAAGAGGCAGAGAAGTAATAGGCATACATCGCTGGCATCACACCATCTTTAATATTTAAAGAGTGACGGAAACTAGTTATCGCACACTTCTTATCAAAATGCACAAAAGCGTCATTCATTTTTGTAAAGTAATTTTTGCTAACGATATTATCCGCGTTCAAAATTAAAAAACCATCATAATCATGAATATTAATATGCTTAAATGCGTACTGGTAGGCAAAGCCTAAAGTGTTAGCTTTTGGATCGTTAAAGACAATCACATTAGCCCCTAGTTCTTTTGCCACTCTCGCTGTGTTATCTTTACAGTTATGGGCAATGATAAAGATATCTAATTTATCTTGAGGATAATCAGTGCTTCTAATGCTATTAATAAGTCGAGGGATGACATTTTCTTCATCTTTCGCAGAAATAATTAAGCCAAAACGACATTTCTCTTCGCTAGAAGGAAACTTCTTACGATGAAGTAAACTACTTACCGCAAAGAAAATGAAATTAAAGAGATAGATGCTCATTAAGATACTAATTATGAAGAAGATAATGTTAATAATACTAACGTAATTCATATGCCTAATAATTGTACTACTAAACATGTCACAGATGTGCCACAAATATTTGCTTATATAAACAATATAGTGGAAATATTAGATTGTGTGGGTTTTATTTTTTTATAGTTTTTATATTATTCTTTATAGTGATAGAATAGTTTGGAATGAAAAAGAAGACTAAAAGACCTATTGTCAATGCGAGAAAAATTAACCAGATGCGATGCATCATTGGTTTAGCGATTTGTTCAATTGTTATTATTTTAACAATTGTTTCTTTAACACTAAATATTATTAACTTTTATCAAGATGAGTCTCCTGAATCAGGGATGGGTACTTTAAGAATGTTCACCACCCTTTCTAATATCGCTGCCACATTAGCGGCTTCTATTTGTGTCCCTTTCCAAATCGATGGTTTAAGAAAAAATAAATATAAGCTCCCATCTTGGGTTGTCGAAGTCATGTATGTCGGCACTGTCGGTGTCGCCTTAACATTCGTGATTGCTATGAGCTTAATCAGCATCACTCAAGGGTTTACCTATGCGATGTTTGAAAAGTCAAATCTTTTCATGCATACGTTAAATCCAATATTTACCATTCTCTTATTTACTGTCGCTATCTCTGATACACGTATTAAATTCACTCATTTCTTCTACTCTATCATTCCAGTAACAATGTATTCATTTCTTTATTTCATGCTCGCGATTGTCACCAATGTTTGGAGAGACCATTACCATGTGAAAGAATATATGCCTTGGCCAGTAGCGTTACTACTCATCATTACAGTAGCATGCGCCGTTGCGTTATTATTAAGACTTTTACATAACCAGACTAATAAATATGTTAATAGGAACATTGAAAGATACTATAAAGAATCTCCTGATTACGATTTCCCAAAAATCACAAATGCTTTGGAAAAACTCGCAGAAGTCGAATCAAAATTCTATTACGAAGGTGATGATATTTATATTCCAGTTGATATTATTAAAATACTATCAGATAGATATCAAACATCCGCTCTCCCTCTTGATATCCAATACGATATTTATCTAGAGAATTACTTGAGGAATATAAATCATAATAAAAAGAATTAACAAAACCTATGGCTTGTCTCAGGGGTTTTATTTATATATAAAAAAGCTAATTTTTACTTAAAAATAAGAGAAATAATACTCTTTTTATTCTTATATTCGTAGCTATAGCTCTTGGATAAAGTCTTAACTAAAGTAACGCCAAAACCTCCAGGGGTGGTATCATCATCGCCCTTAGAAAGGTGTTTATGAGCATGTTTAACAAATGGGTTATAGTCTTCACCATTAGAGGAAATAACTACTTTAAGATCATCTTTTTCAAATGAGAAGTTAAGATCAATAACTAAATCTTCGCGTTTTTCATAAGTAATAAGATTATTAAGTAACTCATCTAAAGCAATACCAACATGGGCTTTTACTTCTTCATCGATTGAACCATAAACTTTATAAAATTCTTCCATTGTTTCATCAATAATGGAGTAGTCTTTCTTCTCAAAATGAAGCGATAAAGAATTATCTTTTCTTTCTAAAACAATCATAGTAATGTCATCAAATTGTTCTTCATCTTGGACGAAATCTTTAAGTTTATTATTAAAGTAGGCAAGTTTTTCGTTTAAGGATAAGTCCTTACATTCTTTTAACGTTTGAACAATACGCTCATAGCCAAATTCTTCATTATCTTTATTAATTGATTCATTTAAGCCATCAGTAAATGTGAATAAGGTATCTCCTTGAACAAATGGTGCTTTTTCTTCAATAAAGGTTAAATCTTCTTCGCCACCTAAAACAAAATTAGATGTTCCATCAAGCTTAATAATCTCGTTTTGATGGACTATATATGGTTTTTCGTGGCCAGCATTAACAAATCTAATTTCATTATTTTTCGAATCAATAATCGCGACAAAAGCGGTAACAAATAAGGAAGAGTCATTATTAATTGTTAATTCATTATTGACGGTTGCAATAGAGTCCACTAAAGAAAGACCACTTAAAATCTTTGCTTTAAGCAAGGTCTTAGCTTTCATCATAAACATCGCTGCAGGTACGCCTTTGCCACTAACATCAGCGATTAATAAAACTAAATCATCACCATAATAGAAATAATCATAGAAGTCTCCACCTACTACTTTTGCAGGCTTAATATAAGCGCTAAGTTTAACGTTATTATCCATGAAATTTCTACTAGGAAGTGCGCTCAATTGAATATCTGAAGCAATAGAAAGTTCAGCTTCTCTTCTCTCATTTTCTTTAGCTTCTTGCTTAATAATATTGATGTAATTAACGATCTCTTGTTCCATGATTTCAAAGGAGGACGCTAAAGAAGCAATCTCATCACGACTCTTAATATTTAATGGAACTGGAGTAATACCTTTATGTTCTTTCAAATCAGAAGAAATATTATCAGTTTGAGTAGTTAATTTATTTAAATTACGTGTGATTGTGAAATGGGATAAAAGCATATAAAGGGCGATTGATGCCACCATAACAGAAGAAATAATAATAATTTCATTGCCTAAAATTATACGGTCTTTTTTTGTAACTTCGTTTAAATCATATTCAATAAAGAAGTCGGCAACTTCAACTTGGTTACCTTCATCATCAGTTTGATAAATCGGAACAAAGCGGGTTAAATATCCAGCAAGTTCAAATCCATAATAGTTTTCATCAACGATATCGATAACTTTATCAAACTCCTTAATGGAATAATGGCTTCCTGGAAGATGATAGAATCTATCATTCTCATTTGGATTTGTTATTCGAGAATCCGCGACGAAAACAAGTCTAGTTTCGTTTTCAAGTTCATCTTTAAAACAAACATAGGCTGCACGACCACCACTAGAAAGAAATGCTTCAGTAATAATATGGGTTAGTTCGCGATATTTACGTGCAAAATCAAAATAGGCTTGGCTACCAATCAATGAATTAGGATCAGGAAATATCCAAGGTGCTCTTTGTTGGAAATATTGTTCATATTCATCAAAATTATTATTGAAATCACCATTGAGAGTTTTGTCGTGAATGTCTGCGCGATTATAAACATCGTTTCTAACGTAACTAACAACGTCTGCTAATTCTTCGGTAACAGTAGTTCCAGTCATTTCTCTCGTGTAATTAAATTCAACACTATATAAGCTTTGATCAATATTTGATATTAAAGTTTCCTTACTTCTATTCTGTTGGTTAATAGAAGAGATTGTTAAAGCTACTCCTGAACCAATTCCAGAAGCTAAAATACCTAAAATAGCAATCTTTAAAATAATAGGAAACTTAACTTTTTTCATTGTTTATTTAACAGTTAAAATATTACCAAAACCAGTAACCTTAAAAACTTCCCTACAAACATTATTAAGATTATGTATTTCTAATTTCTTATCTTCTTTAGCAAGGCTTTTCTTTAATGCGAGAAGTAAACGAAGGCCCGCTGAAGAGATATATTCAGTTTCTTTCATATCGAAAATGACTAATTCTTCCTTAATGTCTTCTTCTTCAATTCTTTTATTTAATTCGATGGATGAAACGGTATCAAGGCGACCATTAAATTCAATAATCATTTCGTTTCCATGTTTGATTCTAATTTCCATAGCAACCTCCAGTAATAATTATTAATGAAATTCTATACGATTAATCAACCACTTTGAATATGTATATGTTCAAAATTTCATTAATAGAATAAGACAAATTGAGAAAAACCGTTACTTTTTTATAAATTTATTCGAATTAAAAAGTCCCAAAGACAGGACTTCTTATATGAAATTTGGATAAAAATGGACTATTTATTATCAGAATCTTGATTATCTTTAGAATCAGGTTGTTCTTCAACTTTAGGTTTTTCTAATTTTCCATCTTCATTCTTGGTTTCGTTATAGTAGTTAACAATAACACTGGTGATAGACGCGACAACGATGATCCCATAAATTCCTAATATAACAGAAAGTATTCTACTAATTGGATCAGTTACGGTAATATCACCTAAACCAATAGTAGTAACAATCGCAAACGAATACCATAGGCCATCACCGATTGTTTTAACACTCTCTTCAGTAATCATGAAGAAGAATGAGAAAGAAACTATTAATAAAAATAAGCCATAAATAATTTCAAAGACATATGTCTTTCTAATAATTCTAAGTAATCCACGTAATTGAATTTTAGAGAAAGCAAGACCTAAAACATCGGCAAAAGACACTAATAAAATTATTAATACTAAAAGAGTTAAAAAGGCGTAATTTGCTTCAGTTGGTACTGTAAGAATAATAGTAATCGCAAGAAGTGAGGCTAGACCGGCAAGTAGTACATTATAAACAATTCTAAAAGCACCTTTTCTTTCGAGAATCAAACAAACACGATTAGCAACAATTGTTGCAAAATATAATACAGCGGCAATTGAATAAAAGACATAGTCGGTTTGATATATAGTCAAAACTAAGATGGCAATTGCTAAATAAACAACTGCAAAAGAAATGTTCTTAATCGTAGCAATCTTATTTTTATCATCTACGAAATATGCTTTTAAAGCTAAAAGACCTTTCGAAATTAACAAAAATACAAAGACGAGAAATAAATAAATCTTAGAAGTAAGAGGTGAAGTTGAAATAATAGCCTCATGAATTGATAATAACGAAAAGACTACAACACCTAAAATCGATAAACCATAGACGATATAATAGATGGTATCTGAATTCTCTTTAGTAATTTTAAACTTCGCCATAATTCTTTTATTTATTATAAATTTATAAAATTAATGTTTGTATAGTTTTGTTTTAAATTCATCTAGCAAAGAAGGTTTAAATGGGAAAAATATTCCCAAATAGCGGACTTCCTACCTATTTATTATTATTTATTCATTATTAATTAAATAAAAAAGGATCCGATATCTCGGACCCATCTTTATAAGGTGAATACTATTCTTCAGGTTTTGTTTCAGGAGCTTTTTCTTCTGCTGGAACTTCTTCTTTGCTAGGAGCAGGTTCAACAGGTTGAGACTCAACTTCAACAGTTTGAACGGCTGGTTTAATTTCCATTTCATTCAATGCGGATGAATTAGCAAGTCTTTGTTGACGACGAAGTGTCTTTTCAACTTCACGATCACTACTTTTAGCAAAGACGAGAAGATCAATAGTAGCAATAATAGCAGCTGCTGCTAAAACAATAACACCCCAAGTTCTGAAATCTAAGACAATATTCTTTTCAGCTTGTTTAATGAAGTTATCTTCTAAACTACCTGGAAGGTGATGTCCAACGATTCCGAAGACTAAAGATGTTAAAGCTAAAAGTGCTAATACACCAGCAACGATGTACCAAACTAGTTCTTTACCTTTAATTTCTCTTTTTGTAGCTTCTTTTTTCATAACTTTAAAATCTTACTACTATTTATATTGCCTTGCAATTTTCTTTTTTAAGCTTGAGGAGCTTGGTTAGCTTGCATTTCTCTAATTGCTTCGTTGAAATCCGCTAAGAATTTGTCATAAACAGGTTTCCAAGCAAGTTCCCATTTTTGGGTTTTTTCACGAGCAAGCTTCTTCACATCAGTAAAGATAACACCAAAGTTCTTGCCTTCTGGTAAATCTCTACGACCACTAGTCATTTCGATTAAAGCAAAGAGTGGATCAATTAATTCATAGTAATCAGTAGATGTGACTGGAGAATTTTGTCTTTCAAAGTTGAATTGGTTAACACAGCGGCCAATATCGTTTTGAATGAAGTTAGATTGAGGAGTGGTTGCACCTTTGGCTTCTTGACGAGCTTTGTTATATTCTGCAAATAAATGATCAAATTCATCTAAAAGAAGCATATTAACTAAACCACGATAGAAGTTTTCGGTTTTAGCAATAACGTCATCAAGCTTATCAGCTTCATAAGCATTTTCTTTCTTAGCAGCGTTAACGTGAGCAACGATGATGTGACGAATTTCTTCATAAACTGGAAGAACGAGTTCGAAAACTGCTAAATGTTGAGCATGGTCAACACGTAATTCAGTATTATCACCTGCAACACGAACAATGGTAGATTCTGGTGAATATACGCCATCGATTAACTCATTAATCTTAGCTAAGAGTTTTTCACCAGCTTCACCAGAATTGTCTAAGCAATTTTTAAGTGGAGTGTTTTGTGTGATTTCATTTTTGATGATTTCTTTACGAGCTTCATAAGCGCGAACTTCGTATTTATCTTTTCTCATGGTGTATTCAAGAGTGTTTAAGATAACGACGTTGTAGCGAATAAAACTAGAAATCGCTGTTGTGTAATTATTCATTCTAATTACTTCCTTTCAATAAATTTCTCGAGATCCCAGAAATTTTCGATGATGTTTTTGGCATACTTCGAGACCGATAGTGGTGCCTGAGCCATACAGAAACTGTTCTCGTAGAATTCGTTAAACATTGATATATCATTGCCAGAATCACCCACGACAATGATATCTTCGGGGTTTATCTTATGATAATTTAAGTAATATTTCAAGCCTTCAGCTTTAGAACACCCAACTGGAGAGAGTTCAATCATCTCTTTAGACCAGCTAGCTTCGACTTTATCACTATACTTTTCACGGATAACTTTATTGGCCTCTGATGCTTTGTTACAGCCATCTTCACCAATTCCAAACATAAGCATAGCTTTATAAACGTGACCATTATTTAAAGCGTTATAGAATTTCTTATTTTTTAAATGGAATCTTTCACGATAAGCACCTTGAGATAAATACCAGAATTGATATCCAATTGTATAGAAGAGTGAATCAAAAGATTTGGTGCAGATATAATTGTCATCATCCGCCATAACAAGAAATCCTCTAACAGTGAATTCTTTTCTTAATTGCTCAATTATTTCAGTTAAAATTCCAGGTTCAAAACAAGTACTTTTAATTAATTCATTATTCGAAACAATATAAGAAGAATTACAGCCAATGATATCAACATCGCGTTTAATTTTCTTAACGACTCTATTGCAATAACGACGGTTACGGCCTGAAACAAGAACTAATCTATTACCATCATCAATAAATTTTCTTAAGAAAGCTAATGATTGAGGATTAATCATTCTAAATTTATGTTTTGGATAAAATAAAGTTCCGTCTAGATCAGTTGCTAATACTTTTTTCATTGCCTCTATTATATAGATTTTTCAAAATAACAAAACAAAAATGTAATTAAAAAATCCCAAGATTTCGTCAATCCTGGGATTTTAATAAGTTTTGCTAGCAAATTATGCTAATTCATTCTCCGCTTGGATAATACCATAACCGCCATCTTCACGAGTGTAAACAACGGTAACTTTATTATCTTCTTCGTCTAAATAAAGGAAGAATGGGTGACCAAGAGCTTCCATACGAACGATAGCTTCGTCGATACTCATTGGTTCAAGGTCGACATTTTTAACTCTGACGACTTCTTCGTCTTCTTCTTTTTCATCTGGATAAACTTCAATATTTTCAAAAGCGATGGCTTTACCTAAGCTAAGCTTATCGCCACGGGAGCGATCCATTCTAGTTTTAAGTTTACGCATTTGACCTTCAAGCTTATCAAGAGCAAGATCAACACCAGCGTATAAATCAGGATTTTTGACTTCAGCACGTAAGTCCATAAATGGAGTGAAGATGGTAATCTCTACCTTGGATCCGTTTTTATAGGATCTTACAACAACTCTGCATGAAACATCTTCATTGATAACTAAATATTTATCCATCTTTTTGAGCTTCTTCTCAATATTGGCACGGATAGCATCAGTTACTTCGATGTTTTTTCCAATAATTTGGGTTTTCATATTTATGCTCCTTTCCAAATTACCCGATGGGGTTTTCTTAATTCTATTATCGCACAATGTAAAGAAAAAACCTATTAGGTTGATAATAATTTTCCCAAACAGGTTAGTTCTTACTATTTATTTAATAAATTTTTGATAATTTCAACTTTATCAAGCTTTTCCCAAGGGAGGTCTAAATCAGGTCTTCCCATATGTCCGTACGCCGCTAAATCTTTGTAATTAAAGGTTGGTTTACGAAGGGAGAAATTCCTAATAATCATGCCAGGTCTACAATCGAAGACTTTATTAACTACATCAAGGATTTCTTTGTCACTATATTTAGATGTTCCAAATGTAGATAAGCCAATTGAGACAGGTTCTGGTCTACCGATAGCATACGCTAATTGAATTTCAAGTCTATCAGCAGCGCCTGCAGCGACTAAATTCTTAGCCATATATCGAGCCATATATGCTGCACTTCTATCAACCTTAGTTGGATCTTTTCCACTAAAAGCACCACCACCATGACGAGAGGCGCCACCATAGGTGTCGACAATAATTTTTCTACCAGTTAAACCAGCATCAGAGGCAGGTCCACCGATAACAAATAAACCAGTTGGATTAATTAAAATCTCAAAATCTGGGTTAAGACCAAATGATTCAACAACTGGAATCATAATTTCATTTTTAATGTATTCCTTAAACTCTTTTTCGTTAAAATCTGGATCATGAGAAATAGACATTAAGACTGTTTTAATACGGACATTTTTAGGGTCAGTATAATCGACTGTAACCTGAGATTTCATGTCAGGTCTAGCCCATCTAAATTTGCCGTCTTTTCTTAATTTGGTGGCAGTTCTTACTAGTTTATGAGCGATTACAATCGCTAATGGCATATATCCTTCAGATTCATTTGAAGCATAGCCAAACATGATACCTTGGTCCCCTGCTCCTATGTCTTCTTCTTTTCTTGCGTCAACCCCTAAAGCGATATCTCTAGATTGAGGTTTAATCTTTACATCAATCTTTACTGTTTTATCAGAAAAACCAATATCAGGATTTGTGTAACCGATGTCTCTGATAACATCTTTAACAATCTTTTCAAAATCAATCTTCGCGTTACTTGTGATTTCTCCCCCAATTAAAACATAATCGGTTGTACAGAAAACTTCGCAAGCCACTCTTGAATTTGGATCTTGCTTTAAACAATTATCTAAAACTGCATCAGAGATTTGATCACAGACCTTATCTGGATGTCCTTCTGAGACAGATTCACTAGTGAATAAGTTTTGATATTTTGCCATTTTGATAACCTCCTAAATAAACAAAAGGGCTCCCACTAGGTGGAAAGCCCTTCACAGGTCAGTTTCCTTCGCTTTATCGTTCGGATAGTGGGTATCCGCTTGGGAAGAGCACTTACTTACTTCTAAGAGTTGCTACCGCGATTTTTCATCCCTCTTATCACGGTTCTTGATAAAACTGCAGTTATTATAAATAAAATATTAGGGATTCGCAACAGATTTAATTAGCTTTTAAACCTTTAGCTAATTGGTCTGGGCATGATGTAGTTTTGGTTCTACTTCCACGACATTCGATGCCTTCAAGTCTTTTAATAGCTTCTTCAACTGGCATACCTACTAATAAACGAGATAATCCAGTTGTGTTACCTTGACAGCCACCAACGATTTCAACGTTTGTAATAATACCGTTTTCGGTAGTTACATACATCTTACGGGAGCAGACGTTTTGTGGGGTAATTTCAATAACAGGCATTATTTAACAATTTCCCCATATACTTCGCCGAATGCACTAGCAGCGTTACATTCGTCAGTATCAATATGCATGGCTAATGCAAATTTTGGTGAAACACGGATAACTGTGTCATCAAAGATAGTCTTTCTACCTTTACCAGTATCCACTAAAACGGAAACGATTTGTCCATTTTCAACACCGAATTCTTTAGCATCTTCTGGTGTCATGTGAATGTGACGTTTAGCAACGATAACACCTTCTTCAATATCAACTTCACCAGCTGGACCTTTTAATGTACATTTAGCGGAACCAGCAATATCACCAGATTCTCTAACTGGAGCAGAGATGCCTAATTGTCTAGCATCAGTAAATGAAACTTCAACTTGGTTAGCGTTTCTAACTGGACCAAGAATTGAGAATTTTAAACTTGGACGTGGGCCATTTGGATCTTTAGCGTTATAGCCAATGACGTCAATTCTATCTGTGGAAGCAAATTGGCCAGGTTGAGAAAGCATCTTACGAACTTCTAGTTCATGGCCTTTACCAAATAATACTTCTAATGTTTCTTGTGTAACGTGTACGTGTCTTGCGCTTGTTTCTACAATAATCTTTTTCATACGATTCTCCTTTATTGCACGAGAGTATTTTAACACTAAATTAATATAATTAATATTTATTTTATTTTTCTTTGCTTTATATAAATAACATTGTAAAATTAAGCCGATATGGAAAACGAAGTCGTCGATATTGAAAATTTAACCGAGAAGTTACTTGGACTCATTAGTAATAAAGATGTAAAAGGAATACGCCAAATTTTTGAAGTTATTCCAACCATCGATATTGCTGATGCTTGTAACCAATTTGAAGACATTTCTAAATTAGTCTTTATTTTTAAAACGGTTAAATCTGAATACACTGCCGACTTATTTACCGAACTTGATCCAGATGTTAAGCAAGAACTCATTAATATGATGTCTGATGCTGAACTTGCGGAAATTCTTGATTCTCAATTTAACGATGACTTAGCAGACGATATCGAAGAAATGCCTGCTAACTTAGTTTCTCGTGTTTTAAGAAACGTTCCAAAAGAAAGACGCGCTGTCATTAATAAATTACTTAACTATCAAGAAAACACCGCTGGTTCAATTATGACCACTGAGTTTTTAACTCTTTTAGATAGTTTAACCGCGGATGAAGCCATCGCTCGTATTAGATCAATTGGTAAAGAAAAAGAAACAATTTTTACCTTATTTATTATCGATAAGAACCGTAACTTAGTCGGTACCGTCGACTTGGATGATTTAATCTTTGCTAAAGGTGAAGAAAAATTATCCAAGATTATGAATCGTGACTTTGTCACAGTTAACGTTAATACCGACCAAGAAGAAGTCGCTAACATGGTTAAACGTTATGACTTAAACGCTATCGCAGTAGTCAATAACGATGAACGTTTAGTCGGTTTAGTTACAATCGACGATATCGTTGACGTTATCGAACAAGAAGCTAACGAAGACGTTGCTGCGTTAAGCCACGTTGCTCCATTAGAAGATTCTTACTTAGATACATCTGTAGCAAAGATGGCTAAGAAATGTATTCCATGGATTATTGTTTTATTAGTCTTAGGAACATTCACTACCATGGTCTTAGATAAGATTGAAAAGAGTAATGTTTTCTCTCTTGTTCCAGTCTTAATTTGCTTTGTTCCTACTTTAATGGATACAGGTGGTAACTCCGGTGGACAAACTATTGCCTTAATGATTAGAGGCTTAGGTACAAAAGAATTTACCCCTAAAGATTTCTGGAAAGTTATTAGAAAAGAAGCTACTTCCGCTTTAATTATTTCTTCCATTATCTCAGTGTTTGCCTTTGTCTGGTTTATGATTGAACAATATACAGGCATTGTTACAAATGAAAAACTATTAGTAGATGGTCAGTTCCCAACTATATGGAATGGCTTATGCTGGTCTTCTCAATTCTTCACTACTTCTATTGGTGTTTCATTAGCTGTTTCTGTTACTTTATTAATCGCTGCATTTATGGCAAAGATTATTGCAGTCTTACTTCCACTTGGTGTTGCGGCGTTAAAGAAAGATCCTGCTGTTATTGCTCAACCATTATTAACAACTATCATTGATGTTGTTTCCCTTCTTTCTTATTTAGGTATCGCAACTGTGTTTGCAAGCGCCTTTAATCTTGCCTAAGAAAAATAATTTCTTCTTGTTATAAGAAAATTAAAATTGTATATTATTTATCGCTGTGCAGTGATGGCGGAACTGGTAGACGCGTACGTTTGAGGGGCGTATAGGGCAACCTGTGTGAGTTCGATTCTCATTCACTGCACCATTAATTAAACTAAATTGTTCCTTAATATGAGGAACTTTTTTATATTAAAAAGCAGGGACAATTTTTCAAAAATCCCTGCACAAGTCCACTATTTGGGAAAATTAGACCACCAAATCTTTTTCAGTCCACTTGATTAATTTAAAGATAAAACCAGTGGTTGGAATCTTAATCCAATAATTGAATCCAAGTACTTTAGAGTTATAGGCACTAACCTTTTGACGATAAGAAGCTTCAACATCATTAAAGAGGTTTAACGCTAATTGAAATTCTTCATCGTTTTTAACTTCTTCATGTAATTCGGCGAGGTTTAAGATGTTATGACTACCGTGAATAAAAGTTAAAATCTTTTCGTCTCTTTCATCTTTTGATAAGGCTTGGAAGTTATCTACTCTTTCGAGTTTGTTTATTGATTTAATATCTTCTTGCGCTACTTCAACATTATGCTTAACAAGAATCTTAATAATAGCGATCATAGAATCTCTTCTTTGCGTTAAAAGTAAGTTAAGTGCATCACTAAGTTTCTTTAAAGAACTACTGAAAATTGAAGAAAACACAAACGCAGTTAAAATAGCGATAAGCCATAAAGCAATAACGCCAAGAACGATTGCGAGGAGAACATATCCCCAGTTAGTTTGTAGCCATGTTGTATCGCTCATAATCTATAACGCTATAGAATATAGTCACCTTAATTGTGAATTTCAATATTTTTCAACTTAACACATAAATGAAAGGGCATTAATTGACAAAGTGATTAACTAATGTTAATGTTTTCACGAGGACAAGTTATGGCAAAAAAGAATACAATAATGGCTATCATGTACGACTTTGATAAAACACTTTGTACGACTGATATGCAGAATTATAGCTTTATTCCAGCATTAGGAATGACTCCAGCGGAATTCTGGGGTGCAACTGGTAAATTCTCAGAAGAAACTGGCTGTGAAAGAATTCTTTCCTATATGTATATGATGATAAAACTATCAAAAGATAAAGGGATTAAAATTACGAAAAAATGGCTTAACTCTTTAGGAAAAGATGTTATCTATTTCCCAGGTGTTGAAAAATGGTTTGACCGCATCAATAAATATGGAAAAGAAAGAGGTGTTAAAGTTGAACACTATCTTTGTTCATCTGGTACAAAAGAAATTATTGAAGGCACCACAATTGCTAAAAAGTTTAGAAGAATTTATGGCTGTGAATTCCATTATGATAAGGAAACACAAGAACCTGTCTGGCCAAAATTAGCAATTAACTACACTCAAAAGACACAATATTTCTTTAGAATTGCTAAAGGTGTTTATGATCAAAACGATGATAAAAACATTAACACCATTACAAAGAAGAAAAGAATTCCATATTCTAACATCGTTTATTTAGGTGATGGAATGACTGATGTCCCATGTATGACCTTAGTTAAAGAAAAAGGTGGAAAGGCAATCGCTATTCATCAAAAGAAAGATAAAGATACCATGGTTAGCTTAGTTAAAGAAGGACGTGTTAACTTTGCTTTTATCGCTGATTATTCCCCAGGAAGTGACCTCGATAAGACAATGAAGATGATTATCGATGGTATTTCTGTCCAAAATGCTTTAGCAAACAAAGAAGAAGCATTAATCGAAAAAATCTATAAAACCTATAAAGAATAATTTATGAAAGTTACCGCAATCATCCTAGTGGGTGGAAGTTCCACTCGCTTTGGAAGTGATATTCCTAAACAATTTTATAAAGTTAATGGAAAACCTCTATTAGCCTATACTTTAGATTGCTTTGAAAATAATCCTGAAATTAATGATATTGTTATCGTTGCTAATCCAACCTATAAGGATAATCTTGAAGAATTATTAAACACCTATCCATATAAAAAGATTTCTCATTTAGTGGAAGGTGGAAAAAACCGTCAAGAAAGCGCCTTTTTTGGACTTTTAGCGATTGAAAATGAAACTGAAAAGATGGACCGCGTTTTAATTCATGATGGAGTTAGGCCAATCGTTCCTCCTGAAATTATTCATGAATTGTTACTCGCTCTTAACGATCACTTTGGAGCGACCGTCGCACTTCCTTCTACCGACACGATGTGCTTAATTGATAAAAATAACGAAGAAGTTGTGGGAACACTTAACCGTGAAGAAGTTTACGCCATTCAAACTCCACAAGCCTTTGTCTATCAAGCAATTTTAGAAGCTCATAAGCTTTATCAAGGCAAAAATGTGACCGATGATACCCAGCTTTTAAGTGGGGTTACTCCAATAAAAATTGTCAAAGGAAATAAAAAACTATTAAAAATAACAACAAAAGAGGATATTCTATTTCTCGAAGTTTATTTGAAAGAAGCGCAAAAATGATTGAATACAAAGAAGGAGATATCATTGAAGGAACTGTAATTTCGATAAGAAACTATGGTGCTATTTTAATATTTGAAAATAATAAAACTGGTTTACTTCATATTTCCGAAGTTACTAACGCTTTCATTCGTCATTTAGACCGCTACTTAACAATTGGTAAAACCTATCATGTCAAAGTCTTAAGCGTTGAAAATGATGGTTTTATGAAAGTATCAATGTCAAAGATTACTCCAGAAGAAAAAGAAATCTATCGACAAGCAAACAATAAGAAAAAACCAGTTGATGAAGATAATATAGACTTCACCGCTTTAAAAGAGCATTTAGAAATTTGGACAAAATAAAGGAGACTAAAATATATGCTTACTTTAAATTTTGAACACTTAATTGACAAAGTTGATTTTGCTAAATATCAAAGCAAAGTTAATGCAATCGATGAGATGATTGAAAAAAGAACTGGCCCAGGTAATGACTTCCTAGGTTGGTTACGTTATCCAGAAACTTACGATAAAGAAGAACTAGAAGAAATTATTAAATCCGCGGCATTTGTGCGAGAAAATTTTGAAGTTTTAGTTGTCTGTGGTATCGGTGGAAGTTACCTCGGTGCAAGAGCAGGAATTGAAGCTTTAAAAGGTTTACATCCAAGAGATAAAATCGAAATTATCTTCTTAGGTCAAACATTCTCTAGTGACTATATCTATGAAACACTTGAATATGTTAAAGATAAGAAATTCGCGATTAATGTTATCTCAAAAAGTGGAACCACCACTGAAACCGCAATCTCATTTAGATTATTAAAAGAATTACTCGAATCAAAAGTTGGTAAAGAAGAAGCTAGAAAAGCTATCTTTGCCACTACCGATAAAGAAAAAGGTGCTTTAAAAACATTATCCACTCAAGAAGGATACAAGACTTTCGTTCTTCCAGGTGATGTCGGTGGACGTTTTAGTGTCTTTACTGCAGTTGGTTTATTCCCAATGGCAGTTGCTGGTATTGATGTTAGAAAAGTTCTTGAAGGTGCTCACGCTTCTATGGAAGAAAATAGAGGAAGTGATTTAGCTAAAAACAAAGCTTATCAATATGCGATTGTGAGAGATACTTTATTAAGAAAAGGCTATCCAGTTGAAATGTTTGTCACTTATGAACCAAGACTTGTTCAATTAGGTGAATGGTTCAAACAATTATTTGGAGAAAGTGAAGGCAAAGAACATAAAGGTTTACTTCCAGATAGTGCTACCTTCTCTACTGATCTCCACTCCTTAGGACAATTCATCCAAGATGGTTCACCAGTGTTATTTGAAACTATCTTATTTGTTAATAAACCAAGACACGAAGTAGTTATTCCAGAAGATAAAGAAAACCTTGATGGTTTAAATTATTTAGCTGGTAAGAACTTAGCTTTCGTTAACGAAAAAGCTTATATTGGTACACTTGCCGCTCACGAAGAAACTGGTCGTGTTCCAAATATGCTTCTTAACTTAGACAAATTAGATGAATTCGAACTTGGTTATCTTCTTTACTTCTTTATGAAGACCTGTGCGATGAGTGGTTATTTACTCGAAGTAAATCCATTCAATCAACCTGGTGTCGAAGTTTATAAAAAGAATATGTTCCACCTTTTAGGTAAAAAAGGTTATTAATTTGCTATAAAACTTTTCAAAAACTAAGTTGACTATATCAAATAATTAATGATATATTTATTAGGCACGCTTAGAGGACGTGTATTGAGCGGATGTTTAGCTCAGTTGGGAGAGCATCGCCTTTACACGGCGGGGGTCAGGGGTTCGAGCCCCTTAACATCCACCATTCTCTAGGGTCCAAGTGGAGGAATAGCGAAGTGGCCAAACGCGGCTGACTGTAAATCAGTTCCTTAGGGTTCGGTAGTTCAAATCTACCTTCCTCCACCACTCCTTGGGGTGTAGCCAAGCGGTAAGGCATCAGACTTTGACTCTGACATTTCGCTGGTCCGATCCCAGCCACCCCAACCAGATAAATAAGAAATCTCACTGAGAGATTTTTTTCTTTTATATAAATATAAATCAATAAATTTAATAAAATTTCAAAAAAGTATGGATAATAAAATTATAATGTGCAATAATATCAAAGCGATTTTTAGAAATCGCAACGGTATCTCCCGTTAGCTCAGTTGGCTAGAGCACTCGACTTTTAATCAAGGGGTCGGACGTTCAAATCGTCTACGGGAGACCACTTGCCCAGGTGGCGAAATTGGTAGACGCAAGGGACTTAAAATCCCTCGAGTGCATAACTCATACCGGTTCAACTCCGGTCCTGGGCACCATCAATACGCCACTTTTTAATTTATTGGGGCGTAGCCAAGCGGTAAGGCAGCGGGCTCTGAACTCGCCATTCACTGGTCCGAATCCAGTCGCCCCAGCCAATATCGAAAGGAGTTAAAGATGAAAGAATTCAAAGGATTATTGCTTAAATATCTTCCTATCTCAGCAATGGGAATTACTATTCTTTGCTTAGGTCTTCTTTTTATCCCACAATCCTTTCTCCAATTTAAGGTAATTAATCAATACTCTGGATTTGAAGCCCTGTTCTTCTTCTCCTGGGGTAATGATTATCTTAGAAATAATGCAGGAAGTAATGGCGGTCCAATCGTAATTGGTATCATCGCAATGGTCTTAATGATCTTAAGCGCTCCACTTTATGCATTAAGCAAGAAGTCATCCGCCGCGATGCTCCTTGGTTCAATTCTAACAGTTATTGGTGCAGCCATATTCCTCTCTATGGAACTCTGGATCAAATCCGTTTATAAAGGAAATGGTTCCTCGTTCTATATGACCTATGTCATCGGAGGACTCCTCCTTGTTACCGGTGGTCTTGGAATATACGCATCAATCGTTAGACTCCTCGAAGAAAAGAATGCTCCAGTTAAATCCTCGACTAAGAGCTATTCTTACCTCAAAAAATAATCATACGTTAGATAGATTAGAAAACTCGATCCGAATGGGTCGAGTTTTTTGTTATAGATGAATGATTTCTTTTTTAGGTTTCTTATTAACTTTGTTAAAACCTTTTTTATTATTATGAAGATAAAGCTGAGCAATCGAATCTCCAACAGGAGTTATCTTTAGATATAGATCATCATTTTCCTTATTATATATTTCTTTAAGATAATCTAATTTAACTAAGTATTTAATATAAGCGCAGACACGTCTACTTGGAATTGATAATAAAGTTCCATAGGTTCTTAAATAGGTGAATAGAATTGTTTCATTATCTTCTTTACCAGTGAGAATATTAAATACCCCTTTAGCGGTAGGATAAAATTCCTTATCGTTAAGTTCGCTTATAG
This sequence comes from uncultured Caryophanales bacterium, assembly GCA_946630435.1. GTDB lineage: Bacteria > Bacillota_I > Bacilli_A > RFN20 > CAG-826 > Fiminaster. Next base: position 21,561 of record CAMOYS010000006.1, read on the forward strand.
TGATAAGGATCTTATAATGGGCTAATGATAATTCATCTTTGGACTTTTTTAAGCGCGCCATAATAAAAATATTATCACATTTATTGAAATAAAAAATCAAAGTTATATAATTACACCGATATGGAAGAAAAAGACGCAAATATTGAATTAATTAAAATCACTCTTGATAAGATTAGACCATTCATTAATCGTGATGGCGGAGATGTTGAATTTGTCCGTTTCGAAGATGGAATTGTTTATGTTAAGATGATTGGCGCTTGCGAAGGCTGCACTTTAATTGATAGCACCCTTTCCGAAGGAATTAAGATTATTTTAATGGAAGAAGTTCCAGGTGTTATCGATGTCCGTTTAGCGGAATAATTTATTTATTTTAGATTTATACCTCGTTAGTGGTTGCTAATGAGGTTTTCTTTATTTATGATAATAATATGCCTAAAAAATTGCGCAAAAAACATTTTTTAATATCTCTTACAATTCCAAACTTTTTCCTTTGGAGTGCTGTGGATGGTTTTATAGGCGCTTTTGCCTTTATGTATTTTTTCATGCCTAATGAATTCGCCGGATTTAACGAGCTACTTGTTAAATGGTTCAATGACATTGGACTTGATCCAGCACTTATTGAACCGCTCATTACTGTTGGAATTATAATATCTGCAACGATTATAATTGCCTATATCCTTAACTTCATTCTGGATATAGTGGCCTTAATAACTAATAAAAAGCCAATTGTTATCATTAATTTGATTCTCGCTATTATATCAATAAATCCATTCATGATAATTAGTTCCGCTGTTCACTTAAAAGCGATAAATAACAACTGGGAATAAAAAGATTAAGAAGCACTAGAATAATTCTAAGTGCTTTTTATTTTATATAAATATTTAATTATGATAATATTTTTAAGCAAAGGAGGTTAGTGTTTATGATTAGTAAAAAAGTTGCTCTTGAAGTACTTAATGAAGCTCTTTCGACTGGTGCAGACTACGCGGAAATCTTTTTAGAAGATTCTCTTGCTCGTGGTATCTCAATTGAAAATGGAAAAGTAGATACTTCTTCATCTGTCACTGCCACTGGCTGTGGACTTCGTTTACTTAAAGAAAATAGAACCGTTTATGGTTACACTACCGATTTAACAAGAAACGGATTACTTAAATTAGCATCTACCTTAAAGAAATCTTTTGATGGTGAAAGAATCTTAACCGTCACTAAGTTTGATTTAGTTAAAGCTAAGAATAGAAATCCAATTACTAGATCTTATAACGATGTCTCTCGTGAAGAGATTATTAGTTTATTAAGAATTGGTGATGATGCAATCCAAGAATTAAAAGATCCTCGCATTGTAAGAACTATTTCTTCTTTCTCCTATCATCACCGTGATGTCACTGTCTATAACTCTAAACAAAGATGGTTTAGAAGACAAACTGAATTTGGCCGCGCTGCTTATATGGTAGTCGCCGCTAATGAAAAAGGATTTGAAACTGGCTTTAATGGTCCAGGTACTCAAACAGATATTTCTTATTTCACTAAGAAAATCAATCTTAAAGATATCGCTTTAGATACTGTTAGAGTGGCTTTACAAAACTTAGAAGCTAAAGAATGTCCAAGTGGTGTTATGCCAGTCATTATTGGTAATGGTTGGGGTGGCGTTTTATTCCATGAATCATGTGGTCACCCACTTGAAGCAAGCTCTTCCTTCTTAGGTTTATCCTGTTTCAGTGATAAAAATGGCGAAATGATTGCTAACCCAGTTGTTTCGGCAGTAGATGATTCCACAATCCCAGGTGAATGGGGTTCAATCGATATCGATGATGAAGGTAATCCAGGACAAAAACGTCAACTCATTAAAGATGGTGTCTTAGTTGGTAACATGATTGATGACTTTAATGGTCGACGTAAAAATATGGAAGGTAATGGTGCTTCTAGACGTCAAAACTATAAATTCTGTCCAACTAGCCGTATGTCAAATACCTATATTGAAAACGGTAAGAGCACAAAAGAAGAAATTATTAAAGCCACTAAACTTGGTTTATATACTGTTGGCTTTAATGGTGGCTCCGTTAACCCTGCTACTGGCGAATTCAACTTCGGTTGTAGTGAAGCTTATATCGTTCGTGATGGGAAAATCTGTGAACCAGTTAAAGGTGCTACCTTAATTGGTAAAGGATTTGAAATCTTAAAAGATATCGATATGGTTGCTAATGACTTAGCCTTTGGCCAAGGTATGTGCGGCGCTGCTAGTGGTTCAATTAGAACTAATGTTGGTCAACCAACCTTAAGAATTTCCAAAGTCTTCGTTGGTGGAAGAGGAGGAGAATTAAAATAATGAAATACGATAAGTTTTTTGCTATTGCTAAAGAAAAAGGTATCGAAGAAAGTGAACTTAGAGTTTCTACTTCATACGCTTTAAACATTTCTCTCTTCCATGGTGAAATTAGCCAATACACGGTTGAAGATGGTTCAACTTATACCGCTAGAGGTATCTTTAACGGTAAATTTGGTTCTGCTTCATCTGATGTCTATAATTCCAAAAAAGCCGAGTTTTTAGTGGATGAAATCGTTAATAACGCTAAAGTTATTCAAAACGAAGATCCTGCAATCTTATTTAAAGGTAGTGAAAAATATCACAAGATTAATACCTTTAGTAAAACTCTTGGAGAGATTTCCATTGATAAAAAGATTGAGACTTTATTCGCTTTAGAAAAAAGACTTAAAGAAATCGATCCAAGAATCGTTGAAGTCGAAGGAGTTGATTATAGTGAAGATGTTACATCTATCTCTATCTTTAATTCCCACGGTTTAAAGCTCACTCAAAAACTCAATTACTATTATCTTTCAGGAGCAGTTGTCGCTAAAGAAAACGAACAAGTTAAAACTGCTTATGAAGTTAAGATTGGTAATGATTTCTCTGAGGTTAATGTTGATGAACTTGCTCACACAATTGTAAATAAAGCTCTTGCTCAACTTGGTGGAGAGCCATGTAAATCAAAGAAATATAAAGCAGTCTTAGCTCCAGAAGTTATGGCCGCTTTCGCTAGTGTTTATGTTGATCATGCTAGCGCGGAAAGTGTCCAAAAACAATCATCCTTATTTATTGGTAAAGTTGGTCAAAGTGTTGCTTCTAAAAAAGTCACTATCGAAGATAAACCACTTCAAAAAGGTAATGTCTTCTCTAGATGGTTTGATGATGAAGGTGTCGCAACATATAACAAAGCCATCATTAAAAAAGGTGTCTTACAAGGCTATTTATATTCTTTAACCACTGCGGCTAAAGATGGTGTTTCCTCTACTGGTAACGGTGCTAGACACGGCTCTAAGATTGGTGTTGAACCATTCGCCTTATATTTAAAACCAGGTAAAAAGAGTCAAGAAGAATTATTTAAGAAAGTTAAAGATGGTGTTTATATCACTGAAGTCCAAGGCTTACACGCTGGTATGAACGGACAATCTGGTAACTTCTCACTTCAATCTACTGGCTTCTTAATTAAAGACGGTAAACTTGATAAAGGCTTAGATGTTATTACAATCTCAGGCAACTTAGTCGATGTTATGAATGATATCGTTGAAGTTGGCTCTGATTCCAAGATCTTACTTGGTGGTAATACCTTCTCAAGCGTTATCGTTAAAAAGTTAGCGGTAGGCGGTAAATAATCTTACTTAACTAAACAAAAAACTCTAGGTTCGACCTAGAGTTTTTATTATAAATAATAAATTAGTATTGAATCGTGGAGATATTGAATTCAGAAACATTGTTCTTGAAGTTCTTAGTTTCAATCTTCTTTAAGATAGAAATTTGATTCGAAACTGCTTCACGAATAACAATACCAGTTGGAATTACTTCACCACCATGTCCACCGAAATAGGCTTCGTTAGATTCCATAAAGTCAGAAGTAACAATATAATATTCAGTATTATTATCGATGGCTTTATTAGATAAGTTATGCCAGGTTGAATAGTTACCACCCATACCATTCTTTAAGAATTTTGTTTTAAGAACATCACCAGTAATCTTAATAATGACGACTTCGTTATCAAATGGGAATGATTCATAAACTTGTCCATAGGTAATATCACCTTGAGCGATATCTTTACGGACCCCACCATTTCTATTATGGAAAGAGGCAACAATGTCATAGCCTTTAAAATCGACTGAACGTTTAACTTCTTCTTTCATAGAATAAACCGCTAAGTTAGCTAAGGTATCTTGAATCTTTAAAGTAGCATCAGTAGAGCCTAATACTTTAGCTTTAACGGTACCAATAATATCTCTACTATATTGGTCAATTAAAGATTTAATATCTTTATCTTCAACATAGTTACCTGCTGTTGGATTAGTATCAATTTCATGAACGCTAGTTGATACTTCTTTAGTGGATTTATTAATCTTTAATTGAAGATGTGGAATTGTTTGAGCGTATGGTTCAGATTGAAGGAAGGCTAAATCAAAGGCTTCGTTATATAAGTTTCCGTTAGTGTGGGAGTGACCTCCGAAAACGCCATTGATACCAAGATTAGAAGTATAAAGAGTATTTAATTCAACAGCATCTCTATGAGATGACCATAAAATAACGTCGCACTTTTCTTCAGTTTTAAGTCTACTTGCTTCAGCAGTAACGATTTCAATTTCATTTTTAAAATCAACATCAGAAATAGCGGATGGAATAATTGAACGACGGATATTATCACCGATTGTACCAATAATACCTACTTTATAATCGCCACGAGTTATAACTCTACTTGGAGAATATAAATTTGCGATTTGTTTAGTAGAGCGATCATAAATATTCGCACCTAAGATTGGGAATGTAGCTTTATTCTTATTGTTTTCAATCCATTTCTTAGTCCAGTCAAATTCGTGGTTGCCCATTGTCATTGCATCAAAACCAATAACATCCATGGAATAAGTAACAAGATTACCTCTAGTTAAGTTAGAATCAGCGGAACCTTGCCACATATCACCACCGGAGAGGATAACTGTACCACCTGGGTTAGCTTCTCTTTTCTTATCAAAATAAGAACCAAGACGCGCTAAACCAATTTGTTTCTCTTGGGCGTTATATTGAACTGCACCATGGAAATCACTTAATTCATAAATATCTAAATAATCGTAAGTGCCGTCGGTTTTAATAGCGCCTACATTTTTATCTTTAAATTCAGGAAGATTAGGAGTGTATGTTTCAATATCTCCAGTAGCAGCGCCACCACCACAACTTACTAAAAGAGGGAGTAACAAAAAAAGAGATAGTTTGTTTATCTTCATATTCTTAAATCCTTTCATTATTTAAATGATATAAAATTTTCTTTGCTATTACAAATGACATATCCGTTTCGATTATAAACGTCTTCTCTATTATAAGAAATAGAGTTTCCATCTATATCTGAAAAATAGCCACCTGCTTCCGTGATAATAATATGCATCGCACAAGTGTCCCATTCTTTCGTATTATGGGTTGTACGATAACAAACATCGGCAACACCTTCGGCAATTAAACAACCCTTCTTAGATGAACCAGAAGTGATAATTGAAGGGATTTGTGCAGTGTTTTTCTTATAAAACGCTAAATCTTCTTCTTTTGTATGGAAGTGAGAAATTAAGCCAATAAGATCTTTAGTTCTATTACTAACATGGATCTTCTTAACGTTTCCATTCGCGTCAATTTTATAAGCACCTTTGCCTTTAATCGCATAATAAATGATATTATCCGCAGGAGTCATAATAACACCTAAAACTGGTTCGTGCTTATATGCTAAACCGACATTAATAGAAAAATCGCCATCGTGGGCGATAAAATCTTTAGTCCCATCAATTGGATCGATAATCCAGACATAATCATTATTAAGTCTAGATAAATCATCGCTACTTTCTTCAGTTAAGAAAGCATAAGATGGGAAATTTTTATGTAAATGTTCTCTTATAAGAGAATCTGCTAATTTGTCAGCTTTTGTGACTGGTGAATTATCTTCTTTAATTTCAACTCCTAAATTGCCGTCGTTATAAATCTTCATCACTTCAACGGATGCTTTTTTAACAACTTCTAAGACAACTTCAAGTTCTTTATTCACCGTCGTCACCTCTTTTAGCTAAATCATCAAGATCATTAATAATCTTCATGCATTCATCCCAAGACCAGTTATCAAGTCTTGCTCCAGCTGCACAGCGATGTCCACCACCGCCATACTTAGCAGCAATCTTTTGAATATTTAAGGTTTGAGATCTAAACTCGCAGCGGATAAATCCTTCTGGTGAGCGGGTCATAAGAATCCAAATTGGACAACCCTTAATATTTCCTAAAACATTAACGTTTTTCGAAATCTGGTCAAATGTTAAACCATATTGTTCATAATCTTCTGGATCAGCAAAGCAATAAATAACACCATGCTCAGTTTGTTTAAATTTAGTAATTAATAAAGCTTGGTATTTAACGACATTTGCATCACTTTGATAAAGAATATCGAACATTGTTTTAGGATTAATTCCGATTTCATATAGTTTAGCAACAACATAGTGAGTACGTTCATTTGTTGGGGCGTATCTAAATCTACCGGAATCGGTGCAAATTCCCAAATATAGGGCTTCTGCCGCTAAATTTGAGATTTTTAAGTGATAATGAAGAGCAAATTCCGCAATCATTTGGCATGCGGCGATTGCACCATTATCAACCCATTTAATTGTTCCTTCAAATGGAACTGATTCTATATGGTGATCAATTTTAATAATCTCTTTAGCAAGTTTAATTCTTTGTTCTGAGATACGAGCGATTTCAGAGCAGTCGACAATAATTGCTAAAGATTCTTTAATTACATCGTCTGACACTTCATCGTATCTAGATAAACGTTCAAACATGTAATCTGGACCAAATCCTAAAGCGTAAACTTTCTTGTTCTTAAAATTATCACGAATGATTTCGCGTAGACCAATCGAACTGCCATAACAGTCACAGTCAGGATTAACATGACCATAAATTGTAATGGTGTCATATTGTTTAATCTTTTTTAAGATGGCTTTACAAGCTTTTTTGTCCATTTAAATTAAAACTCATCCTCTTCGTTTTTGTTTTCTTTTTCTTCGTCGGAGTCTTCAGAATCGCTATCTTTTTCTTCGTAGGATTCTTCTTCATCTTCTCCTAATTCTTCTTTAAGAAGTTTCTTTTCTTCTTCATCAACATCTTCATCATCGTTACCGTAGTCGGCAATATTTACATAGGTATCTTTGAATTCATATCTGCTTCTAAGATCCCAAGTATTACCTTCAAATGATGCAAAACGTCCATCAAGAGATAATTGGGTGTAGAGCTTAGCCATTTCTTTTTTATATTGATTAGCGTCTAAAGTTCTACCACTTCTATTAATAACTTCTTCAAATAAATTTTTGAAAGCAATTTTGCCTTTTGATTCATTAATGACTTCAAATGCGAGATCTAATAATGATTTTTCTGACATAACTTTCCCTCCTAAGGTTACATTTTCTTTGGAGCACTAACCCCGATTAAGGTGAGTGCGTTCTTTAAAACAATTTGACAAGCTTTTACTAAAGCAAGTCGGCTTGATGTGATGTCTAAGTTATCACGATCTATGACACGACATTCACTATAGAAGGCATGAACGAAGCCTGCTAAACGTTGAATGTAAGTGGCAATCAAGTTTGGTTCGCGGTTAGCCGCGCTTGTTTCGACGAGTCTTGGGAAATCAAGTAAACACTTAATTAACTCGACTTCTGCAGGTTCTTTTAAGTTTTTTGCGCTTAAATCGATTTCAATATCACTCGATTTTTCTAAGACATTGCATAGTCTAGCGTGAGCGTATTGAGCGTAATAAACTGGGTTAGAAGAACTCTTTTCAGTCGCAAGATCTAAATCGAAATCTAAATGGGATGAAGCAGCACGTGAGACGAAGAAATATCTAACAGCATCCACTCCAACATCTTCGCAAAGTTCTCTTAAAGTGATACCTGCACCAGTTCGTTTTGACATTTTCATTTCTTTGCCATCTTTAATCAAACGAACGATTTGGACAAGTTCAACTTCAAGAACATCTTTGGAATATCCCTGCATCATAAGAGCGGATTTCATACGGTTAATATAACCGTGATGGTCTGCTCCTAAAACATCAACAAGTAAGTCATATCCTCTACTTAATTTATCTAAGTGATAAGCAATATCAGGCATTAAGTAGGTGAATTGACCATCTGATTTAACAACTGGACGATCTTTATCATCTAAAAAGTCAGTTGTTTTTAAATAAGTAGCACCTTCATGAACGTAGGTATATTTAGCGAACTTATTCTTTAAAACATCCTCAACATGGTTATCTTTACGAACATCGCTTTCTTTAGTGTAAATATCAAAGCTTGTTCTAAATGATTCTAAATCTTTTTTAATCTTTTCAAATTCTTTATCAATTCCATACTCCATTATGAAATTGAGTGTTTCTTTAGAATTATCGAGATATTTATCACCATAAGTGTTTTTGAATTCAGTTGCGATATCAATAATGTCGTGAGCGTGATAACTATCTTCAGGAAGTTCGACTTTTTCACCAAATAATTGATGATAACGAATATTTAAAGACATCGCTAAAGTAGCTACTTGGTTACCACAGTTATTAAGATAATATTCTCTAGTAACATCGTAACCTGCAAAATCATAGACACGGCAGATTGAATCACCAACTGCAGCAATACGAGCATGACCTAAATGTAAGTCACCAGTTGGATTAGCGCTAACGAATTCAACATTAATCTTTTTATTCTTCTTTTCTCCGCGACCATAATCATCACCTTTAGCAATAATCATGCTAATAGCGGAATTAATTGTGTCTTTCTTAAGAAAGAAGTTAATAAATCCAGGACCAGCAACTTCAATTTTATCGATGCCTTCTTTATCGATAACATCCACTAATTCAAGAGCAAAATCACGTGGCTTTTTACCTAATCTAGAAGCAGATTTTAAGGCAACGTTAGTCGCATAATCACCATGTTCTTTATTTTTAGTGTTTTCAATAATGATATCCGAAAGCTCGAGAGATAAATTATATCCCTTTAAGGCGGATTGGATTTTAAGCTTTAATGTTTCTTCAATATTCATAAGTTCTACTTTCGTAAGAGGGTATTATATAGATTTAACTTGTTAAATATCAAGTGAAATTTAATTATTTGTTTCAAGAAGGACTACTGCAACAGATTTAATGCCCTTTCCTTCTCCAATAATTCCAAGTCCATTATAAGAGCAAGCTTTAACAGAAACTTGGTCATCTTTAACATCTAACATAACGGCAATATTCTTCGCGATTTCCTTTTTATATTTTGCTAGTTTAGGCTTAGAAGCACATATTTGAATATCAACGTTATTAACGTGATAATCATGTTCTCTCATAATCGCTACTACTTCATTAAGAAGTAAGACACTTGAGATTCCTTCATAACGAGGGTCAGTATCTGGGAAGTGATCACCTAAATCTCCTAAGGCTAAAGCACCTAAAATAGCTTCAGCTAAAGAATGTAATACAACATCAGCGTCGCTATGTCCTTTTAATCCAGGAGCACCTTCAATATATAAACCACCTAAATAGAGTTTACGACTTTCATCAAATGGGTGAATGTCTTCACTATAACCAATTCTAATCATCGCTAACCTCCTAGACATTAAATCTAAAGAAAACAATATCCCCGTCTTTCATTGGGTATGATTTTCCTTCGATTCTTAATTTACCTGCTTCTTTTAAAGCGGCTTCACTCTTATATTGAACGATATCTTCATAGGAATATACTTCAGCTTTAATAAAGCCTTTTTCAAAATCACTATGAATGATGCCAGCGCATTCAGGAGCTAACATTCCTTGTTTAAAAGTCCACGCTCTAACTTCATCTGGACCAACAGTAAAGAAAGTTGATAGATTAAGTAACTTATAGGTGGCTTTGATAATTTTATCTAAGCCGGATTCATTAACACCTAAAGTATTTAAGAACTCAATTCTTTCTTCCTGAGGAAGTTCAGAAAGTTCGGCTTCAATTTCACAAGAAATAGGAATGACTTGAGCGTTTTCGCTAGCGGCAATTTCTTTAACAATATTTAAATATTTGCAGTTATCTAAATCGCTATAATCAGAATCGGAAACATTAGCGACATAGATAATTGGTTTCAAAGTGAGGAGATGATAGTTTTTAAAAGCAAATTCATAATCTTCTGGTTTAAGGTTTGCTTTACGAGCAGGTTCTCCGTTTTGAAGTAATTCTTGAAGTGGTTTTAAAATCGAGACTTCATAAATTGATTCTTTATCTTTATTAACACGAGCTTTGTTTTCAATTGCAGATAATCTTTTTTCAACTGTGGAAAGATCCGCCATTGCGAGTTCAAGATTAATTGTTTCAATGTCACGTTTTGGATCGACTGTTTCATCAACATGGATGATTTCGTTTGAATCAAAGCAACGGACAACTTCAACAATCGCATCGCATTCTCTAATATGACCTAGGAATTGGTTTCCAAGACCTTCGCCACGAGATGCACCACGGACTAAACCAGCAATATCATAGAACTCAAAAGTAGCTTTAATAGTCTTCTTTGGATTAAATAAATTCGATAGGAAGTCCACTCTTTCGTCTGGAACGTTAACAACTCCAGTATTTGGATTAATAGTTGCAAATGGATAATTTGCAGCTTCAACGCGTGAATTTGTAATCGCGTTAAAAAGGGTGGATTTACCAACATTTGGAAGACCAACAATACCTGCTTTTAATGACATAAAAAAGTTCCTTAATCTATAAACTTAATGTTTGTGGCGTGGTTACCGCGTTCATTTGTTTCAATATCAAATTCGACCTTTTGGCCTTTAGAAATTTTGATATCAACACGGTTTGAGTCTAATAAATTTGATTTATGGAAAAAGATATCGTTGCCATTAGAGGCGTTAATAAAACCATATCCTTTTTGATTATTAAACATTACTACCTTGCCTAACATATTTGTTTCTCCTGACTAGGTAGTTATTTTACATATAAAATAGATTATTGCAACTTGTTTTATGAATTATCAATTCAAAACTGCTTCATTTTCTAAATTAGTGGCTCTTTTTCGTTTATTCATAATCGCTCTTACAACGATTTGAGAAACGGTGAATGAGGCGATAAATGATATTAATAAAACAATTAAAATTGGCATTGGATTCAGGATAAAGCCTCCACTAGTTCCAAGCATATTGTCCAAAGAGTAAGAAATAGCAAAATCGATAACAATCATTTCAAACATTGAGAAAAAGAATGAAATTAAAGTTTGCACAATTGCTTCACTTACAAAGGATGAGATTATATCTCTTTTCCTAATTCCAGTATATTTAAAGATCTTAACTTCTTGCTTACTTTCTAAAACACTTAAAATAAGTACGGTTGATAATAAAAGAATCGAAATAATAGAGGCCAAAATAGAGAAGAACATTAAGATTGTTTGAGCGTATTCCATTGTTGTGTTTAAGGAACCTGCTAACTCACCTACTGGATTAGAAAAGATATAGTCACGATATGTTTTATTTAGTTTCTCCACTAGTAAAGAAGAGTTCACATTTTCATTAAGTTCAAAGACAACCGATTTAGGTGTGAGATAAAACATGCTTACTCCTAAATTGTCTCTAAAGAATGAGATAGTCCAGTTGTGATCATGATATAAGTAATGTTTTTCTTCATTTATAATACCTACAATCTTTGCTTTAGATGTTCGATATTCTTTTTTATTATTCTCACTAAGTAAGGATTCAGAAACCTCTCCAGCAAGAATTAAATCACTATCAATGACAGAATGGCCATTATCTAATTCAAGAGCTAGGCCGTAAGATATTGCAATTTCATTATTATTTAAAGGGAGTCGACCCGCTAATAGCTCTTTTGGGTGGTTTGAAAAACGAAGTCCACCACCTATACTATTCATAAAGTTTCCTTGGATAACTCCTTTTGGCAAAGAAAGCTCTACTCCATCTTCGTTTCCTTTTACGGTGTCTGCATCAATTGCAGAATCAATCTTTTCTTCATAAATCGATACAAATAAGTTCTTTGCAAAACCAGATAAAAAGTTTGAAGCATAGGAAGCATAACCAAAGTCATTAACAAAATAATAATCACTAAAATTAGAATCAGATTTAATGACATTTTTAATAATGTTTGGCCTTACAGCTTTTTTATCTACATAATACGCTAAGACTCGTTTTTCCTTGCACACTTCTCCTATTTTGCATAAAAGAGGATGAAACTTATTGCTTGTTCTTTCAAAAACATAGTCATAAGCTTCTTCATCATAAAATATGGCATCTAGAAACTTTTTTGGATCTTCAAGAGTATGGAAATAAAGAAGTCTAGACATCTCCCAAGGCTTAGATGTTTTCGTGCCATCGTTACTTGGAAAGCGCATTAAATCTTCAAAGACATGTTTGTTCCATAATAAGTTTGTATGGCATAAGGTGGCTTCATTAGATTCAAACACTCCTACGACATGAAATATTTGTTCATCTTCATACTGCCAGTCGTTGTTTTTAACATGAACATTTAAAGTGACGAAATTATTAAATAGATAATCTGCTAGTGAATTGTAGTTTCTAAGTATTTTTAAACTAAAACAAAGATTAACCATGTCTGCATAGTTGATGCCCATTACTACTTCATCGTTATCTAGACTAACTACATTCGGAACAATTAAAGATTTATCCATTTCATTAATCCATTTAAAATCATTAAAACTTCTCATAGAGAAAGATGGCATTTTATATTTAATTGATGGAGTGGCTATATAGACTTCATTTTTATCTTTAAAGAAATCTTCAAAGTTAACTTGATATGTTGCACCTATTCCATCGATATAATTTGCGTATCTTTGTGATAAGGAAACTAGTTTTTCTTCGCTTGC